>NZ_ASZT02000079.1:0-24337 GCF_001006065.1 Sphingobacterium sp. IITKGP-BTPF85 | reverse complement strand
TCAATATCACCAGTATATCCACAATTGGCATTAACAGGAATGAATTCTGTGATTCTTGGCGCGACTATGCAATTACCTGAAACATATTCTTCATGGACATTTAACAAGTCTGTTGCTGAAAATTTTAACGGAGGAGTTCCCCCTGTTGGTAAACAAGGAATAATATTTGAAATAGACAACACAGTTCCCGATTGTGAAGTTGTTATTAATTTATTTGAGCTCTTCAATGACATTGAGTTTATTGAATTTGCGAGCAAAACAAAAAACATATTAGCAGCTATAAAACAGGAATTGGTTATTTTAAAAATAATGAATCAGAGGTTATTCTAAAGATTGATAAGATAACGACAAAACAAATATGGGCATATGGTGGATATAGCTCCTCAATAAAAAAATTGGCTGAAATGCATTTTAACCGTACTCCGACTACAAAGGATCTAATCCTTTTCAATATACTAATTAAAGAACATAACAAAACCATTGGAGGAAATTGGGTTACCGGTACAGCAAAAGACAGGGTAGTAAAATTACATATTGAAACAGCTCAAAAACTACCAAAAAAATAACTAATCATTAACACGAGCTTTATATTGCATAGGATAACGAGTACATTTGAACTAAACGTCTCTATACAATTTCAGGTCTTATTGACGAATTTTTGCTCCGAAATCAGCCACTAGGCCACTGCTCCAAGCGCGAAAACGTTAGCTGCACCTCTAATGAACAAAACTAAAAAACAAATGAGCGGACTAAAAGGACATATTTCTGAATGGCTAATTGAACTCGGGGAGATAAAAGCTGCTAATTTTTTGAACGATTGTGAAATTGACCAAACATACATTGACACAATATTTTCAATGGACAGTGATGTCGAAACTTATATGTATGAAGTAACGATAAATGTACCTTTAAAAACACATCGAATAATTGTTGATTATGCTGCAGAAACTTCAGCAGTTGAATCTGCAATAACGGAAGCTGGAGAATCAGACGGAATTTTTGTTCGTAGTATTAGCTGGAGACCATATTTGAAAAATGAACATAAAAAGCAAATTGACAAAAAAGCTGAAGAGATTACGCAACTTCTAACTCAAGAATATGTAAATAAGCAAATTCGCCTTATGAACAATTCTATTGAAAACAATCCGCATGTTGCTTTAGGAATTTCAAAGGAATTGATTGAGACTTGTTGCAAACATATTTTGAATAAAGCTAATATAGAGATTAGTAAAGACTGGGACATAGCAAAATTGGTAAAAGAAACCAATAAACAAATTGATTTAGTTCCTTTTGAAGTTGAAAACATAGAATTGGCGAAGACATCAGTTGCGAAGATACTAAGCGGATTTTCGAACATTGTTCACGGAATAACAGAATTAAGAAACTCATATGGAACAGGACATGGGCACCTTCCTGAATTTAAATCATTAGATATAGTATATATAAAGCTTGCAGTTTCTGCATCGAGTGAATTAGCAATATTCTATCTAAGTCTAGAACAACTGAATGAAAAAAAAGAGCAGCAACTAACACGGTTTAGCGCAATAGGAGGTTAAGGCTAAAATTTAAAGTTTCTGCTTTCTTTTCCGAAAAAGTCAATTACATTGACTTTTTTTCTTAAATTTATTCAATTAATTTGCATTTGCTGTAATATTAAAAGAAAATCGCCTTGATAAACAAGATCAATTGGTTTAAAATAAAAAATTGGAAAAATAATCAACTTCAAAAGTTGAATTTTCACGCTAAAATAATAAAAACACAATTACAATTACTTTCAATAAGATATATGACATGGATTAAAAAAAATCTAACAATAATATATTTATTACTTGCAGTAATATTTATATTATTTCCAAACACATCATACTCTCCATTTTCCGAAAAATGGAATGAAATTCTTCAAAAAATAGGATTTATTAGTTTAACATCAGGTATATTCGCAGGTGTTTTAAAATCTATACAATTTACTGGATTGTTTCAGGAAGAACTACAAAAAATCGTTTCAGGAAGTGAATTTTTAAAAAATAGAAAAGACCTACAAGATTTGTGGAAAGAAATATCTAAAATTATTTATTCAAAAAAGTTCCCTGAAATAAGCGAAGAGTTGGAGGATACAATTTTAAATTCATATTTCCAAAAGAAAAACATCATTATAATAAAGATATGATTGTAACAATCAATATCCATGATTTAACAGATGAGTTACTAATTAGTTATACTCAGACAATTGAATATTTTGCTATTTTAGATTCTGAAGCAAATTCATCAATTATATCTTACACAGATTCAATGACAGATGATGAAGGGGTAGAAGAACGAAATGAGCTCTTGTCATTTAAAATCGATGATATTGATGTATCTTTAGAAGATTGCAGTAAAGAAGTTAAAGAAATTGGAAGAATTAAATATATTCATGAAGTTCCAATTAAAGGAAAAAACAGTTTTAAAGTTTACTTGAAAATTAAAAATACCTATTCATTAAAAGGAGAAAATGTAAAACTTCTAAAATTTAATACAATAACAAAAAATGTAGATGTAACCGTGGCTCACGCTAAAAATGTTCAAGTTACGTTTTTTAGTGTAGGTCTTATAAATGACTTTGAAGAAATACATACAGATATCGAAAATACGTTGAGCAGAAGACATAGAAAAGGGTTATTTTTACCTAAACAAGGGTTTGGATTAAGTTTTAACAAAATTTAACTTGTATTAATCAAGTTAATAGACTAATTTTGATTATAAATAATAATTAAAAATCACTATGGGATATATTAGAGAATTCAAATTAGGTAGTGACGGATTAGTAGGATAAAAAAATTCATTAACTAAATACATTTATTATGAAAAAGTTTCTTTTAGGAAGTGATGGATTAGTAGGATAATTCTTAACAAATAAATTTGAAATGCTGGATGTGTATGCGTTCAGCATTTTTTTTATGAATACGACGCTTGGGAACTACCTTTGGCTCAAATGCACTGGATCTATCCCGTCTAGACTCTAGTTCAAAAGCACCTGTATTAAGGCCCCGGACAATCTTTTTGGTCTTACCATTACGACGATTGGAATTACTTAATGCCTTACGTCCTGAAGGTGACTCTCTAGCTCGCCATCCATCATCGAAGTAAATACTTCATTATGGGCGCCTGAACGCCCTCGTTGGGAGATAAACTCTTCCCGCTATAAAGACCTTGCATAGCTTCCTCTTTGAAGCGTTCAAAGTCGAATGGGGTCTTTTCTTTCATGACCATGTCGTTTGAATGATTAAATATAAAAAATCTTATTGAATTATTCCATTGACACAGTTTACGTTACAGTCTCTAGTCGGAAGATGAAGTTAACAACTCCAAAGTTTAAAAAGCCAATAACAAATTACGATTATTACGACACCAATTACTGTTGATGAGCTTCCATTGACTAAAATTAATAGTGTCCTTATCCATTATTTAATATTATAGTACGACTGAAGAGCCTGAGCCAAAACATTACCGGCAGCCCCAATACCAATTTGCCAAGAACCGTCTAGTACTTTACCAAGCATTTTATGCATCCAGCTATTTACAGGTTCACCAAAATTTTCTTTTGAAACTGGGGTTGTCTTATCTACAATTTTCAACAAATCATCAACATCTGTTGAAGGCAATTTTTCTGCAAGTAAAAAATCTTTTAGAGCCTCTTTATTGCCCTTAGTAATATTGATGTTAGCCTCGACCTTATTGTTATCGCCATTATTTATAATAGCTCCGTCACCCGAATTATTAATTGTTGTATTCATAATTTGATTGATTACATTGTTATTATTTGCTAATATTAAGATATCTGCTTCTACACCAAATTCCTGTTCCAACTGAAGCATGAATTCCAATAATTTTGACCTAACATTTGATACAATATTATTTAGAAAAGTTGCTGGTATTTCTAAATATATACTTGATATTTGAAAATAAGGATTTCCTATTTCCCGAATAGAGTTCTCAACATAGTATTTCTGATAAGCATTTACACTAATTTTCACACCTTTCTTCCCAATTAATTCTTCTATAGATGATACACTATCGAGACTGCAAATTGCAGTTAAAGATTTAATCATCTTGATATCAAGGTGAGCAATTGGAATATCTACATTAGAATATTGATCATATCCGTTCAGGTAACTACCTTTTAAAATACCTTTTGACCTTCTGTATCCTGGAAGTTCGTCTTTGTCTTTATATCCACTTAGTTCACTTTCAACCCACAGAAGTACTTGAGCATTTCTAATTCTAGTCGCAAGTACTTTCGTCTTTAATAGTGGATCATTAAGTGAAGTACTCGTACTAACAAGATCATTTATAATCGATTCTAATAATTTCATGATGGCTGTTGATTTATTTATCCTCAGCCAATGTTAACATTGCCTTTGCTACACCTTTAGTAGAATCATCATACTCTTCATGCAGGTAGCCATGCTTTTCATTCAACATGTAGAAATCTCGATATATATCAAATGGATTTTGTGAACTGCCTACCCAGCTAATAACAATATCTAAAATTTCATTCATTATGGGCTGAAATGTCATACGTCCATCAGAACCACGAGTACCTTTACCATCCGACTTGCGCTTGCCTAAATTTAGAAAAATATTCTTTTCATCATAAATGATATCGCGCATTTCTTTAGCTTCTTCTCCTTTTGGTAAATGATCTATCAATAGTTTTTGAATACCTTTATAATAAACATTGTACTTCTCCGCCGGATTTTCTAATTGTTTACCAACCAATTCACGAAGCTCATCTATCTCCTTTAAGCTACCTACTTCCCCGTCAATGGTCAATTGTTTGCCTTTTTTCTCATGCGCACGCTGTAGAAGCTCAAGACGTTCTAAATCTGCTTTAATGATTGATTCCTGTTCCTGAATCTTCTTTTTATTTTCTTCTTCCATACTATAATTTATTAATTAATTTCAAATACTGCTTTAATTTTGTCACTACTTTCCTTTACACTATCTGCATTCCACGCGATGGGATTTAACTTGGATAAAGCTGTTTTATAATCTGGATAAAACTCTTTAAATACATTAAAATATTTTTTGTCGTAAAGTTCGTTCTGATACCAAGCATAGAATGAATAGACCAATGAAGGATGTATCTCCTTTTCGTTGGCAAATCGCTCTACCATGTATGGGTTATTAATGTATGGATTGATGTAGTCGAAATCATTCTTCGTAACAAAATATTCTCTTGCAAAATTATTGGCTTTGTCTTCGATCAAGAATAGATCTTCATCGTCTGACAAATGGTATTTATTGGTTCTGATCGCATCATAATCAAACAAAACATGATGTAACTCGTGTAACAGTGTAAACCAGATTGTGGGGTACTTTTTCAAATAATCGGTCAATACAATGCATGGCTTATCATTGATGATAAATGTGGCTCCTTTTACATGAGTCATCGGTAGGTAATTCTGAAATATAACCGTAACTCCGATATTATATAGCGCTCTACACACCGTGTAAAGACCATTTTTGACATCTTGAGAGTATGGCTTCATATTGATAATGACGTCTTTCAGTCTTTCCCGATTATATTCGTTGGAATTATCAACCTTTTTGAAAGTCTGATATGCTGAACGCACCCAAAAGTCTTTCATCTTGTCTGAAAACTTACGCTTGGTTCTACTGTAGAGAGGTGCAACCAACTCTTCTTCAAACTGACGGATTGAATCATACCCAAAGTAATGTAATACCCGATCCACTAATAAATCAATGTCATTTATATTTTCAAAAAAACCTTCTTTGGTGAGGGTCTTGATATCAAAATTCTTCATCAAAAACTTCACCTTACGTGCGCGATCTATAGTGGCTATATTTTCGGCATTCTGATTCTTTAAAACAACTTGGATAAATTCATCAACATTTACCTCTAAAAACTCTGCTATCTTGACGACATGAATGAGATTGGGTTGTTTGGCGGTACCGTTCACGATATCCTCAAACACATCTTTATCAATAGCCAAAAGCTTTAAAGCTTTAGTTCTTGTAACTCCGTACTCTTCTATCTTTTCCTCAAAACGTCCCTTTATATCTAACGACACATCGTCGTCAAATATATCCTGAAGGAGTTTGTCTACATCTATATTTTTCACAATTAAAAGTATTTACCCTTCAAAGATATGGAATATTTTGATATATTTTAAAAATAAAGGGTAAATACCCTTTATTTTTAAAATATCATTACAACTTAGATTGAATACATTATAATGTAAACGCAGTTCTTCATTAAGAAAAATTAACTTGTATAAACTTTTAACCGAACATTTCCGACAGTATGTAAATAATGTGAGGTTGTTCCTAAGATTTGAAGGATATCAGAAGATGCATTTCTTTTATTCAGACTTGGTTGGACAATATTAATATGGAATCGAAGTTCTTTAGTCCATTTCGCTGCATTTAACAAATATTCTAAATCATTTTCTGTGCCTTTAATTAGCCTCGAACATTCATTCCCTTTATTTTTTTTATCTTTCTTTTGAACATATGTTCAAATTCCTTCCCTGATCGATACTTCCAATTAAGCGATTTTTGAGCCTGTCCACAGACCTGATAGAAATTTTCTATATTATTTCCAATTTTTCCTTGTCGTGCATATTTTAAATGGTAAAGATGAACATCGATATGATCCTCACCATTATTTATACCTATAATATCTGCGATCTCACCACTGCCATCATCATCATAGATAACTTCGTACTCGTCTCGAATCTGTTGAATGAATTTATATTGAATTGAGTCTTGCACATAAGGATCTATTCCTTGAGATTCATGTGAAAGGTTAACACCTGGCCAAGCCTGATCAATGATTTGATCCAATGAAATATGATCCGCCTGTTTTCTAAGTTTAACATATTGGTTCTGCATTAATTGGCTACCATCAGCAAACCAAAAGAGAGGTGTTACATTCTTTAAATAATCAACAAGTTGCTCAGTCTTTGTACCTATGAGTATAGTCGCAGTTGTATTGTTAATTTTCAATATATCAAACCTTGGCTCCAGCTCACCATTTACCTTTTTATTAGACAGTACGAGATCAAATTGAACACTATTCAAATCATTTGAAATCATGAAACGCAAATTGTCGCCGTCATACTCCACAACATCAATATCCAATTCCCAAAGATATGACCTAATACCATTTAAATATACTTCATATCTACTCTCAGAAGATTTATACATATCTGGGCTCCAATCGACTGAAATCGCTTTTACTTTAGGTTTAGAAAAGATAGTTTCAACTTGAAGAGTGTGTTCTAAAACTGTATTTGGATTAATACTTGAATCATTAACAATGTCACCTACAGATCGGCACCATCCTGTAAGTTGTTGTATATTACCTCTAAGATATGACCAGATCTTTCCTTTAACAGAACAGCCTAAGGATATCTTGTCTCCATTTTTATATCCTACTCCAAAAATATTATTCTTTATTAGCGTCCCCTGCTCTAACATCTGCAAACCATCTTGCACACCTTTACCATAGAAAGATTGGAAAGTGATATCCTGACCTACACCTTTTCTTGCCCCAACATTGAAAAGTGATAATCGATGAACCTCATGAAATATTCTAAAGACGTTTATTCCCGTTATTTTAGCCTGATTACCTTTAAAAATCACATTTAGTAATTTTTCAGAAGAAAAGTTTTTGATCGATGTATTAACAAAAACACGATTTACTTCAGGGCGTCGATCCCAGAACACAATGATTATATCCCATGATAAATCTTGAACAGTGTCAAACCCTCCCCACTCAACACGAGTTACTTTACCTAAAATTATAACTAGTGTATTTTCTTCTGCATTATAATCTGAATATTGGTGATCATAGGTATTCAGATTTTTAATTCCTTCCTTCCAATTATTAGGATACCAAGAATCACCATCATTTTTATATATCACGGTACTTAATGCTGGATTAATATTCTGAAACGGTATCTTAGAATCCTCAAGGTGTCTAAAACCATCTAAAAACTTTTTGAAATCAATTTGCTGTTGCTCTGCCCCCTCACTCAACATTGGTAATAAAAGATTCCAATCAGCATCTTTTGCGTAAAGTTGATCCAACTCTTCTTTAATTGGCGGATATGCCATATTTGTAACAAAACTCGCCTTTCCTAATTTCTTATAACTTGTTCGAGTAAAACGACCAATAAATTGCAGTGTAATTGGCAAACTTTGGCGTTCGTCATGAATAGCTCCTATCTTGAGTTCGGGAAGGTCAAAACCTTCTCCTAACATATCTACACAAATTATAATAGAATGTTTTTTTGCTTTAATTGCCTCTAAAGTGTTTTTTAAACCTGGTCTATTATTGTAAACTACCACTGGATTAAGATCGGTATGAAGAGAATAATATTGAAAAACCTCCTCAGCTCTGTATTTAGACATACACCGAGCCAGAATAATATGTGGATATCCATTTTTGATATCAGCCCTTAATATAGAAACGGCTTTATCTGCAATCATTTGATCAGCTTTAGCGCGATCATATTCTCTAATCGGTAGAAATTGGATCTCTTTATAATATTCCTGCTCTTGTGCTTTACGAAGTGAAAAAGTAAAAATAAATTTCCCTTTTAAGCGCTTTCCATCATTCCTGTATGGGGTCGCAGTAAAAAGATACACTTTGTGTTTTTCAAAATGCGAAATAAATTCCTGCCAAGTATCGGCTTCGGAGTGATGCGCCTCATCTACATAAAAGTGTGAAAACATTTTTGACATTAACGCCTTCTGCTCTGGACTAGCGTTAGCTGCTATTGCCATGGTTGTGACAACTACATTACTTTTTGAAATAAATTCTTCTAATTCCTTTTCAGTATCTATTCCAGAAGATAAGATTCCCACATGAGGATTTATAGCAGATTCTCCAACCACACCAAAATCCTTTAATAAACCATACGTGAGAAACTTTTCAAAAAGCTGTGTACGTAATGAATCAGATGGAACGGTAATCAAGAGCTTGTTTACTTGAGTAGCCACCATCGAACTAATCATAGTTTCAGTCTTTCCCGTACCAGTTGGCATAACTATTATACCGATATCATCTTGATTATATCCATGAGCAAGAATAGAATGTACTGCACCTAGCTGAGGATTGCGGAGGCCAATTATATTCTTTTCAATGTCTTCTTTTATAAAAAAGAAATTTCCAGACCAAGACGCAGTAACTTCTTCACATATAGATGGAACAATTGCTGGATGCTTAAGCCACTCTATCAAATTTAAATTCTCTGTTTCAAAATCCTTTTTCGTAGGTTTTCTAGAGGATAGTATTACAAAGGAGTATTCATCAGAAACAAAATTCCTATCTGTAGTAATTACATAAACATCTTCACCACTTTTAATTGTAAACGGAGTATTATTCTCAATAACACAATCTTCCAAAACAGCCTCGTTAGTACAATGCTGAATAATCCGATTCCCTCCTTTACTATATTTTATATCTAAAACTCTTGGCAGTCTAGTCTTAATCATATACATCTAAAATAAAATACTAAAAAACAAATATTATCAATACGCAAAAAAGCCCCTAAATAGTAATTTAACTAAATAGATTTCTAATATCTTCAGGCCAATTTACTCGATGTTCAAATCGTTGTTCATATAGTTCTTCAGCTATTAAATCAGCTTTAGTAAACTGCGAGAGCTCCACCCAAGCATTACCTAATACATAAGTAGCATTGTTATGAAAAATACTTTCGAGCACAAAGAATTCCCTATGTGGAAATCCAAACACCACATACCCATTGAACCCTGCTCTACCTATTGCAACAAAGTTTGGATTATAACTAGATATTATTTCAAATCGTTGTCTAATTATTGGCTGATAGTTTTCTTTAACCCTATCTATGAGTACTTCGACATTATTCCTCAATCTCTCCCAAGGATATTCTCCTCCAGGCAAAACTGTCCAATTAAGTCTTCTAACTGGAACTTGAAAATCAACTATGCCATTATTATCATCACCTACCGTATCACACTCTCCAAAAAGCTCAAGAAACAAATTAACAATATGCAAAATATCGACATAGTTAGCCGGATCCTTAACTAAATCTGGTGAAACAATTAAAAGTTCATTTTGATCGTTTTCCACCACAGCAAGCTCGATACTTGGCGGTGGAATTTCCGTTCTTGGATATCTAAAATAGGGAATATCTACCGTGTGCGAATTCCCATGCCAGTCCGTTATTACACCTTCCCGATATTTTTTCTCTTTTTCTCTATCTTTATGACTAATAAACCCACCTTCAGCATTAAATCGACTTCTTCTTCCAACAAGATTTGGTAAGATTTGAATACCAGACTCTAAGTCATCAAATCCGGCGTTAATCACTCTTTCTTCAAAATCATTTGGCATCAGCAGCGCTATTCTAAACCTCGCTCCTTCTTCTATATCTACTAAATACTTTTGTACATTACGTATTCTCTTTCCTTGAATCTTCATTTTCTTTCTTTTAACTTCTACAGCTGATAAACAAATTAACAGGAAGCTTTGACTCCCTGTTAATATTAAAAATTACTATTATTTCCTTTTTGGAATTTTAATAGTCTCCACAACGGTAGTTCTAGGTCTCTTTTCGGCCTCTTTTACTGGAATAAATTGTCCGGTTTCAGCATCTCTACCTATCTTTATTTTTATTGTTTTGTTCGCCATAATCTACTATATTAAAAATACACAGGGTGTTTACAGTAAACCTCGTGAGTTGCTGATAACACATTAATAGTCCTATAAATAACGTGGCTGGCTGTAAAGGAAATCGGTATGCCGCTATACCCGATTGTCGTTAGAAAAGAGAAAGTATTAATACGGTTTCCCGTAGTTTATTCTTGGTATTGCAAAACAAATTGCGTTATTTCGCGTTCAAATATTACGAAAACACTTTCATCTACTTTTCTAAGTACGAATGATAAAAATTTCAGAGGGCTAGGTGGTCCAACACTTAGCTCTTACTTTTAATATCATTTCCTCTTTTTATTTTTCTATCTAATTATTCTACTTTATTTATATTTATAAATTTTAAACCTGAATTTAAAAGAAGGCCAGCTTCGAATCCAAACTAATCCTTAAAATCACATTATTATTTAGCTTTATTCTTTAACAACAAATATCAAAATTATATTTTGAAGCCGTAACTTGACTTATCAACACTGGTGGAAAATCATAGTCAATATATGGCTTTACGCAAGTGTAATATTTGTATTAAACTAATAATCAACACACAATTGATGTTGATAACTTTAGAAAATCAATTTACAAACGAGAAAAAAAAGATATTATTCTTATATAATTTTTACAGTTAAACATGTA
Source organism: Sphingobacterium sp. IITKGP-BTPF85 (assembly GCF_001006065.1). Lineage (NCBI taxonomy): Bacteria > Pseudomonadati > Bacteroidota > Sphingobacteriia > Sphingobacteriales > Sphingobacteriaceae > Sphingobacterium > Sphingobacterium sp. IITKGP-BTPF85. The sequence continues at coordinate 12,996 of NZ_ASZT02000079.1, read as the reverse complement.
TCAAAGTCGATTTCCACTGAAATATACGAGAGCTAAGAAAAGAACATACGAAATATTTTTCTCTCAGATATGCTTTTTTAACTATGATATTCTTAACACATTTGAAATTAAACTCAATTCTTTTCGAAGTAGATTTTACTCTAGAAAATCAAGGTCTTCATTTCTCGGGATTCTCAAATAATCCAAAACTAAATTTAAATCAAATTCGATATTACTGATTAGATTAGCATTTGATTCCTTTAATTCTTTATAAGTACTTGTCTTTTGAAAATGAGAAAATATATTTTGAAACAGACCAACTGTTTCTCTCAATTTCTTATCAAGATTGTCGGCTATTAGTTTTGTAAAGAAATCTTTATCTTCTATAGAGAGGTTGTTACTTGTAATAACTTTACTGTATACTTCTAATTCTAAACTCAAAAACCTTAAGACTTTCTCATACTTTTTTAGCGTTTCTACTTTCATTTTTAAATAAGCACCAGTTCCAAAATTTACCTGCACACTATCTTTAAAATCTGATACCAAATCTTTATAAGAAGTGAATGATCTCTGTCCAATGGTTATCTGAGTTTCTGCCTCGTAGTTTTTCAACGTGTATTCTAATTGTTTGTATAGAATATCTAATACTCTATTGAAATTTGTATTTTTTGTGTTGTCCTTTGCAACCTTTCTCGCATCTTGGTAAGTAGCAAAAACAAAAATTACAGCTAAAATATTAAATATCAATGCAACTAAAGCAATGGCAGCATTTATACTATTATAACCCTCTCCATCATTAATTCCATAACATTTCCAAATACTATATATAACATATACTGGTATTAAAGAGCAACTAATAACCACTAGAACTAACCCTATTCCTATGTCAATTTTAAAGAACTTTTCTTTATTATCACTGTTGTAACTAATCATAAGTTTTGAAGAGAATTATCTAGGGTAAATATTATTTTGGAACAAATTCATAAATGATTCTTTATCATAAACTTCTATAACATGATACCAGAAATGATGTTCAGGATCATCATGCAGACGGAAAGTACAATTTAATGTTGGAAGAAATTGTTCTTCTTTCTCGTTGAGCGCATCTAAACTTAATCTTGTGACTTTTTCATAAGATACAGGATCCGTATCAATTTCAGTCCTAAAGAATGAATGTTTTGTGCCAACTCTAATGTTTCTTGGGTAGTTAGCTCCCCTGCGTAGATTTTTGTTTGCATATATTCTGAGTTTATAATTGTAAAGATAATCACTCAAAAGCATCACATTTGTTACCCCTTCATTTTATTGTATAAAACGCAAACGTAGTAATTTTTGGTTCATAATCAGTAAATTCATTCTTTAAAAATTAAGTTTTTTTATCATGAAGAAGATCAATACAATCAATTTAAAAAATCTGAAAATCAAAGATTAAAAAATTAAAAGCAAAATAGTTATGTAATTTGCAATTGTGCGTAATGATAAGTAATCTTATTTTACTTAATATAAAGGAAACCGTAAAGGGGATAAAATTCATGTGTTGTTTGACTTCGTTCGGGACTACCCCAATCAATTTTGCTACTTCCAATCATATTTCAATACCTTAACTTGGTAATGCTTTGCCGTTACACATTCTAAATTCTTGTCATTAAAAACGGCTAAATTATATCCTCCCTCAGCCATTGCGCTTCGGTACTCTACGCCATCAAATCCTAATGATTTGATAAACTCACAAAGGTATTGCGTCGGCAAATAATCTAGATTTACATCTTGCTTGCGCACGGGCTTTGACAACTCTTCTTCCAGTTTTAATAAATAGGATCGTATTTTAATAAACTCTTCGATTTCAAAACCTCTATCCTGTATCTCAAATGGACCGTAAAGAGCTATGTCTTTGAGTGAAATCACACTGATCGGTGTATGTAAGACAAAGGTACCCACCGTAATCGACTCGTGTAAGGAAACTCGTGTCTCATAAAGTGTCGTCTTCTCTTGATCGGAGATGTACAAGTAAGGAATACCAACAGGATTGGCTCTGCCAGGGGTAGTGATTTCTTTTGGTGGTTTTCCTAATTTATCTAAGGGAAGTTCATCTTCGCTAATTCTAGCTCTATAAAAAAGCGTCTCTTTAGGATAGGTTTTGGCAAATCGGGAAAACACAGATTCGAGAAGATCAAGATCTAAGGTTTGACTTATAAAGAAACGATTCTGGTCCTTAATCTCTTTTGCAAAGGTGTCATACTGTAAATCATAAACCTCGTCCTCGACATTGCCATTTAAATAGATCTGAAGCTCTACGGGCTGTTCAAATAAAATATCCTCGTAGCCGCCCCACCCCACGTCCTATTTGGTTAACTAGATGCTTAATGTCCTTTGTTTTAAGCAGGTCTTGATTAAATAAACTTGGCCAATAGTGGTCTATATGTTCGTGTAAAGCAACAGATATATCTTTCTTTAAGGATAGTATAGCTGTAGCATGGTTGGTGTAAAGAACAAATATTTGCTCAAACATATCTGACAACCCCTCACATACTAATATGGGCACATCCTTTGACGAACAGAAATCACATGATCCACGACCTTTTGACTCCGCCTCTATCCTACTTCGCAACCCTTGGTCGGCAAAGCAATTGACACAGCAATTCATTTAGAAATAGATTTTAGATAAGTCCTTGCATCAATTCGATATGGTGCATGATTGATAATTTCTTCACTACACCTAAGCCTGAAAATGACTGCTTGTTGTAATGGTTACGAAACTCTTTCAATGCCATCGTATCTGGAATGTTGTTTTCGTCAACAAAACGAATCAATTCTTCTAATGCTTCAAAGTACTTACCTGCTGGATCTGATGTTCCTCCATTGGTGGTAGAAACAAAATGTCCTATTCGAATATCTTCATCTCCTTCAAGCTTAAACGTAAGATGTATAGCTACTGCATATGCAGGTCCTCCGCCTTCAGTAAATCCACTGCCTATGGTTTGATAATCTGAAAAAGCTAAGCAGCCTTCAGCTTTATAATCCAAGTAATCGGTGGAGAAGACTTCTTCTGGTATGGAGATATAATCTGTATTCTTGGTTTGCTTGTTGAAGTAATCGCTCAAAAGAGATATATTGTCGAACTTACGCTTTAGCCCAAATAGACTATTTATATGAATGGTATTGAAAAGACAATTCGTGTGTTTTGTAAATTCACTCAGGGCTTGGATATCATTTGTCTTATTCAAATGAACTAAGGCATAGCCTGAACCTTCAAATCCTTGTTCAACAATACTTTCGCGAGCAAATACGCTGTCTCGATCAGCTTTTATTAAATATGTAGGTATGATTGATTCAACTCCTAGCTGTTTGAATTCCTGTATGAGCCCAAAAATTGGTTCACTGTTTTTCTTTAAATCTCCAAATTCTGGATTTACAATCAACTGTACCCTTATTCCGGCTGTACTTAATACTTTTAGGGCTGTCCTTAGGGAGGATAAATTACTTTTACTGGCTCTATGATAGGAACTATCTTATCAGAATCCAAAGGAAGCGATACTAATTCACGTAGTGCAATCAATTCAAATTGTTTGCCTCGGAGATATGGAAAGTACATATAGGCTATTTATAAAAGGTTCTTACTTAGATTATTAATCATTGTAAGATACGACTTTTTATTGAATTGCGACTGGTAGAAGGAGAAATTCATATAAGCAGGCACTTCACCTTCATTCAGATAGGTATTGGTCTGGTGATCTATACGCTGTTTTAAAATGTTGCAATATTCTTTCTGGACTTGTTCAACTGGGAACTGGCGCAAAACTTCCAAACAGCTTCTGTAGTAAAACGCAGGTGTAGCTTCAGGAATGAAACCGACCAGCTGCTTTACAAGCTTGGTATACTCGGGCTTCCGTAAGGATCCCATCATGAAGGTGTTATCCAGCGACTCGGTACGTGCTGTTGCTGCTCGTAGTTCATAGACCGATCCATTGGCTGTATACAATAGTAGTCCTACATGCACGGGCAACAGATTAAGATACTTGTCTGCTAGTGTGGTATGTGTGAATACGTACACTTCGGTAAAGGCTTTGTAATAGTCCTCGAGCTGGCTTTGTAGACGCTCAGGACTGTCCAGTTCGGTCTTGATCTCAAAGACTTTATTGGTACCATTCACGAGTACGGCATCAGCGATAGACTGACCTACCCGAAACTCGTTGAGAAGTATGGTATCATCGAGGGCATACTTCTTCTGTACATAATCGTTTAACAGCTTATTCTTGTAGAGGTACTCGTGTCTATAGTGCTGTTCGAGAATCTGATAAGAGTGTGCGATAAGGTCGCCTAATTTTGTTGGTCGCTCAGTGCTCATCTCTTTCCATCCCGTATATTTCTTCATACGCTGTATATACGAAGACTGATTGCTCGAGCTGGATAGTCTCTTAAATGCCGCGTGGGACACCATAGAAGCTAGCTCACGCAACTGTCCTTTATCGTATGTTGGGATGCTGATCATGTTGCAAAGTTAAAAATTTAGAGTTGAATATCTATTTAAACACTTAAAACTTTTAATACAAATACGATTATTGGGTATTAACTGTAGATTGGTGGAACCGACAGATTATACAGGATTTAGTATCATTTATAAAGTTCTCTCCACTGTTCTCCAAACTATTGCCTCTGTCTGTAATTGGAGTTCCTCTATGATAACGTCAATATCGTCGGTGAGTCCAACCTCTAGAATAAGTCAATCGACATATAAGGATAATGTTGATCCTGCTACAAAAACCAGATGATCTTTTAATTATTTATAAAAACAACTGTGAAATATTGAAAATAAAACTATATGAAATTTTACTGCGTTATTAAGTTAGTTTGGTATATATTTATAAATGATTCCAAATAGGAGTATCATGTAGCCAAATTAACTTATTTTGTTTAAAATTATGAAAAGAATTGTAATCCTAGGCTTATTGTTTGCTTTTACTAAACAAGGGTTTAGTCAAAAAGCCTCTGTCATCGATACTTTAAAGTATGATGCGATGATAAATAAGCAAGACGCCAAGAAATTCAAAAACGGAATGGATATCAATCTTTATGTTGCTTCTGACCAAATAGCTATTCGGTAGGTGATACGTTGATATTAGGAGAACCAACGGGGGAAGGTAAAAGCGCATTTAGCAAAAAGAGAAATTTTGAATATATGTTTTATGGAAAACCTGCGGGTGCTATATTTACAGGTGTGCGAAACGTTGAAGAAGATTATAAAGGGTACAAAGTAACCATAGAAAAGATTCAATTAAATAAAGGGGCATTAGGAATGGAAAACTACGTTTTTATGTATGCAAAGCCTCTAGAGAACAAAGATTTTACAGTTCTTTTTGATAAACATATTACCATCACAATGTTTGACAATGCTCTGGAAAGAAGAGAGATTAAACCAACTAAAATTAATAGACCAATGACAAGAGATGAAGCTGTCGCGTACCTTAAGAAGAAAAAAGACGAGCTGGATTTGGAAATAATTAGTAAAGAGGATTATGAAAAAATAAAAGAGAAACTCTTACCAGTAATTCGAAGTAATTAATCTTGTTATTGGTTATTAGCAACTATGAATATCAGGGCTATTTTCATAATTTGTATATATTTATTTGCATCCTGTAAAGCGGATGTAAATAATAAAACTACGTCTATTCTACCGAAGATAATGGGAATTCATTTTATGAAAAATCTGAACAGCAAAACATTCCTGAAGACGAGGAAGATGATGACAGATATGAATATAAGGATGGAATGTACTGCGCAACAGTGGAATATTATAACCCAAATACGGGAACCAATAGCTCATATACCTTAAATATCGAGATCGAAAATGATAACTTAGTTACTATACATTGGCCAAATGGAGGCTGGTTAGACGAGTCCCATTTTATCTCGGAAGACATATCCAGTGGTTCTTGCTCCTTTACAAGTGATAAGGGCAATGAGTACAACGTAACTATTCTAGGTCAAAACTGCCAATTCACAGACAGATCGATATCAGAAGACTTTAGTGGAGAAGATGAAATGGATATTGACGAAGAAGAGGAAGTGGATGAAGAAACGGAATAAGCTTGATTTTGGAGTATTCCATACAGATAGGTATTTAGGCAAATAATAGAATAGCTCTAAAATTCACGTGATAAATAGAAAGTAATGCAGAGCTTTTTCAATATTGAGCTCCGCATTTTTAATTACACAAGTTTTTTTACTTCTTTCCTTGTTGTTTTTTGGGCGGAAGTAACGACGGAGTATTACCCGGAGTTTCCTTATTATCCCGTTGACGTCTGTCTGGTTTTCCTGTTGAGTCAGCAATTCTTTTTGGACCTGTTTTTAGTGCCATAATGTTAAAATTTAAGTTATAAATTGTATTAATTATCATCTAAGAAATTATCAGAATTGGTATAAAATCAAGATCTGTTATAAATTTCGAAAATATCGTAATAAGTGATTTCATCTTCTATGGTTTTAAGATAAACGATCTTTTCACTTGCAAATACTGAACTAGGACTAATCACCACTTTCGCTTCACCTGCACGGACATCGAAATCTAACGCATCATTCTTGTTATTGGGTAAAGGAACAAAATCTCCTTTATCTCCTACCTGCACCCTTAGTTTTCCTGAAAGACCAGGAGTCTGTGAACAATACAAAGAAAGTACTGTTTTTTTAATTGGAATATTGCGTCTTATATTCTCCTTTTCAGACTCAAACTCTTCACTTGTTATTAAACCTGAGTCCAGCAATGTCTTAAGTTTGTATAACTCATCTGTAAAAGACTTTTGATTGGCATTTAATATTCCATCAGTCTGCTTCTTGTTCTGGGACAGCAACTGCTTTTCAAATTCGATTTGCTCATTGGATTTTGATACCAAAGTGAATATGAGGCCGATCAACGGTGAAAGTAAGATCGAGAGAAAGAATGCACCTACAAATCCAATATTTCTATTGCTACCTATAGCACCTACAATTATCGAAAAGAATATCCAACCTAAAAATACTTCCATTACTCATTTTTTATTGCTAATAATTTAATCTTGATCAAAAATACCGTTTGTTTAAATTGGTATTATACGGGAAACCTTACAACAAGATATTTTTGACAAAAGACCGTTTTTTTATGTTTATAAATAGAGAATTACATTACGACAATGATAACTGGAGCTGTTAACGTGGTCGTCAAATGAAATTAAGAATAATATTCATTTCATTTTTGAATCTTTCTTTATATCGAAAGTGATGCACACAAAAGTAAACCTTAAAGTAGAGAAACTTCGAGTATTGTTTGACTATGCTTCGGGACTGCTTCGCCCCTTTTTCGGAACGCCTCTACTGTTTCCCTACCCTGCCTATACCTTCCTCTACTGTTTTTGTAGAGGCAAGGTAGACAAACAGTATACAAACAGTAGAGGCACAGTAGACATTTCCCGAAGCCTTCCCGAACAGTGTGCGAATAAATACCTAAGCTGACGTTCCTTCCTATTGTTAATAAACTCTTATATTGCCCTGACTTAAGAGCGGTTGATCGCCGCCGTTAACGACTCCTACTGAAGATACAAAATGAAATACAGTTTCTATAACTGATAACCAAAATCCTTTGGGTTTACTTCCACCTTCGATTTGTACAATTTCCATACAATCCTACTCTTGGACATTAAGGCTCTTTAAATTATCTTACTTTTATGTATAAAAAATTCACTTCTACTCTATTTAAAAGCATTTTCGGATAACGACTTCCTTTATCAACACTACAAACCTAAACCTCCCCAATGCACAAAAAAAGCATTAGGAAAGAATATTCAACATAATTAACCATTTATAAAAAATGGCAAATTAAAAGATATTAATATCCTCAGTCAGTCTAATTTCATCGTACTCTACTGCTAAAATACAACATCCGTAATCTAGCAATATTGAAATTACGATAGTATAAACTTATACGATGTTATTCATCTATTGTTTGTATTTCAACTAACTCTGAGTCGACCATAGCTTCCTCTCGGACATGGTGCCTAACATTTAAAACATTCATTAATCTCTGTTTTAATAAACCTCTTCTATTTTTATGGAACTCTAAGAAGTTTATCATCGTCAAATCATTATCTGAAGGAATTTGGTGTAAATTTTTATAATTAATTAACTGGTCATCTTTATAAGCATTTTCAACCCAATCTTTAAATGGTGTTGCATTTTTCTCTAGATTTTCTGTTTCTTGTATCAATTGCAAATTGGACAAAGTGTTGAATGAAGCTATGTATTGCTTTCTCAACCCCTCATCTTCAATTCCCAGCTTAATCAATTCTTTGTCAGTAAAATACTTTTTAGGATGTATATGATCTTGATGGAACACAAAATGATGGTTTAAAGGATAAAGTAGACTTAACACCATAAATGCAAACGCAGAACCATATTGGGTGTTCAATAGGTTTTCAATAGAATCTTCATCAAAACTTAAAGACTTATTTTTCCCTTATACTCTTCCATGAGTTCTTTTAAAGGGAATCTTCCGAGATTAGATGAAATAATTTCTCTGTAGGTTGGATACAAACTATCTGGAGTACCTCCAAATACTTTTTTCAACAATGCGCGTACTAACCATTCCTTGACTAATTTTCTATTATCTGAATGAACCGAACTACTTAAAAATTCGTTACCAAAGTTATTTTTATGTAAAAAATAAGCAATGGGAATAATTGCGTTATAGGCCGTTAACGTTTTATCATTAAATCCAAATGAAGCAATTAACTGTACTGCGGTTTGTAAAGAATTAGAAACTTGATCCCATTGTTCCTCAATTAAATTCATATTTTCGGTCGAGAAATTATCGACTTTAAATTTTATATCTTTTAGATCCGTCAATACAAGACATGCTTTCAACACGAGGTCTTTACTCACATTAAACCCCTGCTTAGTGTTATTCAACGTATCTACAAAACCATGGATGATTTCCCTAGCATCTTTATTTTTCCACTGTGCTGTAGCTATAGAAAGTAGTAAATCCGAATAACTTAGCTTAGTCCCCCCGCTATTAACGCGGATAAAAATATGTAAGACTTTGTCTAACTCTTCTGATTTTTCTAAATAAAAATTGATGAGCTCCTTTTGTGTAAAATATTGATATAACTTAGATAATGTCTCTGAAGCAAATTTCCCTTGATCAGCTGAATATCTTGATGTATCCATCAATCCATGATTTGCGATATAATCGAATATATCTGGAAAATCACTAAACTTTAAAATATCACCAACTCTAAACCAGTGATATTTATCTTGGTGGTTGTTTGCGAAATTATTAAATTCTTCTTCGGATAAGAATCTAAAATCATATTTACGATCGACATCATCAGCTTCTTGTAGTAAATTGATATACAACTGTCTTTTAGGGAAAGCAAGATCATTTTTCCACCCATATTTATTCAATTTATAGGCATAACTACCTTTAAGTCCGATGTATAATGAGGTTAAGCGTTGCTGACCATCCAATATAGCAAATCGATCTTTTTCACCGTCTAATTCTGCTAACTCATTATGTCGTTTATCGCGCTGATGATAAAATGGTAAAAATCGATAAAACTTGAATTTGTTTGTATTCTCGCCCTTTACTTTCCAAAATAAAAATGTACTTATCGGATAATCACGCAAAATAGAATCAAATAACAATTCGATTTGAACAGTATTCCAAACAAATTCGCGCTGAATAGCTGGTAAAATAAACTCTTGTTCCTGAATACTTTTTATTGCATCTTTAACTGTAATCGGTTTCTCGTAAGCCATTATTTATGATATATTTTTTAAATTATTCTTCTTGTTTACTAGTCTCTTAATTCATCCTCTAATTTATTTATACATCTGTTATAGACTTAGATGCTAGAAATTTTAGATGCATATTTCGTATGTACTATTCCTTAGTTTTGATAATAATCCGTTAAATAACGATACAATCTCGTAATATCGACATCAATTTGTGTTTTTGAACAAGTTTAGCTTTGGAATGTCTACTGATCATAATGAGTTTACCGGTGAAATCAAACTTTTCCAAACCATATTTCACTTGCCATGGCACACCGATATCTGTTGCACAAACCGCCCCAGCTACTATTTGAATGTATTCAATCCTTTTATCAAAAAACTCGTCTTCAATGAGAATAATGTGTTCACGGTTGTTTTGTAAGTACTGAAATAGTGCTTTGGGGCTACTAAATACGGGTGCAATAATGAGGTCAGAATTTTCATTGACTATCGATTGTAATAGACTTGCTCGCAGCGCATCTAGACAATCTACAACGATATACGATTCTCGAATTGGTATCTGTAGACCTAGCCTAAGCGAATTGAACCGCTCCTGTACGCTCATATTTGGTAACTCCATTTAATCACATTTAATATTATTTTAAATATCTACCTTCTCCTTTATGCAGATTATATTTGATATTCAACATTATTACGCTATACACATCATTAAGATGTGCCTTCGTAAAACATCTCCTATTGTTTAGCACTATACAGCATTTTGAAATACATGGACATAAAATTCAATCTTTCTCAAAGCTAATAACACAAATAGGCATAGACAATTTTATATCAAATACTTTTTCATAATGAAACACAATTTCAAAATCATCTACAATATAAACTGAAAATCAAAGATTAAAAAATAAAAAGCAAAATTGTTATGTATTTCGCAATTGCGCGCAATGATAAGTAATCTTATTTTACCCAGTATACGGGAAACCGTAAAGGAGAAAAAAGAGGAAAACATTCGGCTTTATCTGCTTAACAGACCTTGCATAATTTATACTGCCGATTGCAATTGCGCCTTTGTCTTTCGATTCGTTTCAGGAATCAAAATGATCATTACACCTTTATATTAATTCAAAATCAATACATTCATCGCTGATAAAAGTCTTTTTTATTTCCTTTTGTAGTATATTAGCAAATACTATATTTCTTATGCTAACAGTGATACACTTTTAAAATTCAGTCTGCCATTTTCGCCAAGCCACAAACCATCTGTAATTTTACAAATACGACAAATACAAAATGAGAGTTTATAAAACGGGACTTATTCTGATTATTTTAAGTTGGATTGCTTGCTTAAATCTTTATTGGATAATATTTGGAGGACCAGTTTTATAATCGGACTTTTGATAGTATGGCTCTCTAAAATCAAGCTAAAGACAAAATTACTAACGACCTTTTTACCACTGCTACTTTGGTATCCTGGAATGCTTGCATTCTTATTTTTAGCCTCAAAGCATATGACACCAGAGACCTTTCTTATTCCTAAAGACTTTAGAGGTCAAATCACGCTAATTTATAATGAGCCTTGTGGACAGACTGTTCCAAAAGTAGACGGAAGACTGATTTACAAAATTCCAGATAATGGAGTTATGATACTCACAAACAAATTTGAGACTGGTATTATAGACCAAGAGTATTATTTTGTTGATAACAACTGGAACAAAACAGAAAAAATACCTGAACTTATACAGCAAGACTTTAATGGAGTTGCTACCTTTGAGTGTAGACAGTTTGCTCCTTACTTGTATATTAGGCGAAATTTTTGTCTATCGCCTTTTTTTATAAACAATATTCGTAGGATATGAAAAATTATGTACCCAATAGTGTTGAACTAATTGATAAACATTTAGACCAGTTTTTCGATGAAAATGAAGACATTGTCGTCTTTGACGAAATTGAATCAGATGTCATTCATAGAGATGTGTATTTTGTAAAAGCAAATGAAGACAGGCCATACCATATTTTGTTAAGTTGTGGCATGAGCGCTTTGCCCATGAAAGTTCCTTCAGACATTGATTTCTCTCCTTATGCTGAGGTCATGATTTTGTTACCAAAAGAATGGAACTTAGACTATGACTCCTTTGAGGATGAACGTAATTATTGGCCAATTCGGTTGATGAAAGAAATAATGATTTTGCCTCATCCTGATGAAACCTGGCTAGGATTTGGCCATACCTTTGGTCATGAGGATGATGATGAATTTGCGGAGAGAATTGGCTTTAATTCGGTGATGCTTGCAAATTCTATGGAGCTATCTGACGATTTCACACATATCGAACTTGATAGTGATGAGGTCGTGACCATTTTTACTTTAATTCCGCTTTACAAAGAGGAGCTCGAATTTAAGAAACAAAATGGCGCCACGGCGTTGTTGGAGCGCTTTGACCAATTTGGGATTGAGGAAATCGTAAAAGTTGGCAGACCAAATATTTGTGCTTAAATATATTCAGAAGACCCTTTGTATAAGATAATTATGGAAATTATAGGATTTAAAACAATGTCTTTACACCTTAATTTAGTTTTACTAAAACAAGCTGTAGCATTAGCCTCTTGTTCGGAGCCTGCCCTGTACGACTACTATGCGCTTACTGTTTCTGAAGACAAACTTTAGGAAAAAGTAGACATTTCCCGAAACTGTAACAAACAAAGGGGAAATAAAATGTAAAAATGCCACAAAAAAACCGCTTGGAATCCCAAACGGTTCTGTATATTTTAGAACGATATTCTATTTAAGTTTTTCGATCTCTTCAATGGAAAGTCCGGTAGCCTCAGCAATTTGTTTTACTGATAAACCTATCTTTGTAAGTTTCAAAGCTGTCTCCATAGCTTTCTTATGCTCCCCCCGGGCTTCAGCACTTACAACTGCTTTTTTAGCTTCTTCCAATTGCTTTTCTAGCCCTCCCAATTGTTCCTCTAATCCTTCTTGATACATCCGCACTGCTTCAGCATCCCACTTACGTTTTAAACTAATATCATACATAGTCCGTTCCTCCTTTGTCAATTTTGCGTAGCTGGCCAACTGAAAGAAGCGCTGAAATACTGCCGATTTCATAATCCTTGGCAAGGTCTTTAACGTAGACATATTCTTGAGCATAAAAAATACTTTATCCAGTTCGTCTTCAACCTCAATCTCGCTTCGCTTTTAACCAAAGTTAATTAATTTCTAAATAGATAAACCCCAAACCCGTCGTAAAAATTTACCCT
>NZ_ASZT02000078.1:0-24727 GCF_001006065.1 Sphingobacterium sp. IITKGP-BTPF85 | reverse complement strand
TTTGGAGTTAGCACCTGTCGATCCAAGATCACTTATGCAAGGTGATTACATGCGCTTAAGATATAGTATAGCAGACAGCATAACGCCTGCTCAAGCGCCGCCACGTGGATACGTTGTTGTCAAATTAAATACTAAAGGTATAGCAAGTGGGGTTCGCTTGCAAAACAATACGACACCGCTAAAGAAAGACGAACTCTTGATCAAATACACGATGTCTAATAGACATAGTTTAAATATAGGTGCCGAATCCTTCTTTTTTCAAGAAGGGCATGCAAAAAATATGAACAAGCAAAGTTCGGCGGGATTAGAGTAGATAATAAAGGAAATAGTTTGTTAGTCGGGCTTTATGACGAGCGGGAAAAAATGATCAGGTAAAGCATAAAAAAGGCGATGAAAATAAATTCATCGCCTTTTTTTATATTGATATTACTCTTAATTATCCGTTTGATAATGCCGCTGCACCAGAAACAATCTCTGTTAATTCTGTTGTAATAGCAGCTTGACGTGCTTGGTTGTACGAAAGCTTTAATGCTTTTAACAAATCTCCAGCGTTATCAGTTGCTTTGTCCATTGCAGTCATACGGGCACCATGCTCAGAAGCATGAGAATCCAAAATAGCCTTATACAATTGAATTTTAATAGCTTTAGGAATTAATTCCTCAATAATCTTCTCTTTCGAAGGTTCGATAATATAATCAACCTCAGCAGTTTTTTCCTTAGTCGAAAGGGTATCTTCCGTAGGAAGTAATGGTAAAATTTGTTCCGAAGTCAAGATTTGTACCGCTGCATTTCTGAATTGGTTATACACCACTTCTACACGGTCAAAGTTACCTTCTTTGAATTGTTCCATTACAAATTCAGTGATTTTTGAAGTATTCTCAAAATTTAAAGCACCGAATAAATCACTATGATTGGCAATAATATTATAAGCAGGCTTTTTAGCATAGAAATCATATCCTTTCTTACCTACAGTAATGATACTTACATCACCTTTACGTAATTGATCAGCATACTTTTCAGCAACTAAATTATTTGCAGTTTTGATTGCATTCGCATTAAAAGCACCAGCCAAACCTCTATTAGAAGAAACAACAATAATCAACACTTTATTTGGTTCACGATCTACCGTATAAGGAGAATTACTTCCTTCTACACTTGCAGATACATCTGCCAAAATTTCACGAAGTTTATTCGCATACGGACGCAATTGAACAATTGCATTAGTAGCGCGTTTTAGTTTCGCTGCAGATACCATTTTCATCGCTTTAGTAATCTGCTGTGTTGATGTTACCGATGCGATACGGATTCTTACTTCTTTTAAATTTGCCATATTTAATTTGAGATTTGAGTATTGAGTACTGTGTATTGAGTATAACTCGCTATACTCAATACTCTATACTCATATCTAATTAATATTTTGATGCTAAATCTTTAGCTACTGTTTCTAATACTGAAGTTAACTCATCTGAGAATTTACCTGCTTTAAAAGCATTTAAAACTTCTGGATGACGTTGCTCTAACAACGTTAAGTATTCTTCTTCAAATTCTCTCACCTTATTTACTGGAACTGAACGGAATAAACCTTTAGTACCTGCATAAATAATTGCTACTTGTTTTTCAACAGAAACCGGAGAGTATTGAGCTTGCTTCAAAATCTCAACGTTACGGATACCTTTGTCTAAAACTCCTTTAGTTGCTGCATCTAAATCAGAACCAAATTTCGCGAAAGCTTCTAGCTCACGGTATTGTGCCTGATCTAATTTCAATGTACCAGCTACCTTCTTCATCGGCTTAATCTGAGCATTACCCCCTACACGAGATACAGAAATACCTACGTTGATCGCTGGACGGATACCTGCGTTAAACAAGTTAGACTCCAAGAAAATCTGACCATCAGTAATTGAAATTACGTTTGTAGGAATATAAGCAGAAACGTCACCCGCTTGAGTCTCAATAATTGGAAGAGCAGTCAATGAACCACCACCTTTTACCAAGTGTTTGATAGACTCAGGAAGATCATTCATATTTCTAGCAATCTCATCAGAAGCATTGATTTTCGCAGCTCTTTCTAATAAACGGCTATGTAAGTAGAAAACGTCACCTGGGTATGCTTCACGTCCCGGAGGTCTTTTCAATAATAAAGAAACCTCACGGTAAGCTACCGCTTGTTTTGATAAATCATCATATACGATCAATGCTGGACGACCTGTATCACGGAAGAATTCTCCGATAGCAGCACCCGCCATTGGCGCGTAAAATTGTAATGGAGCTGGATCAGCAGCAGAAGCCGCAACAACAACCGTATAAGCCATCGCACCACGTTCCTCTAAAGTACGAACGATATTCGCAACTGTAGAGTTCTTTTGACCAATAGCAACATAAATACAGAATACAGGTTGACCAGCATCATAAAATTCCTTTTGGTTTAAGATTGTATCGATACATACTGCAGTCTTACCTGTCTGACGGTCACCGATTACTAGCTCACGTTGTCCACGACCTACTGGAATCATTGCATCGATCGCTTTGATACCTGTTTGTAATGGCTCCGTTACTGGCTGACGGAACAATACACCTGGAGCTTTACGCTCGATTGGCATTTCGTATGTCTCACCTGTAATAGGTCCTTTACCATCGATTGGCTGACCTAATGTATTTACAACACGTCCGCACATACCTTCACCTACTTTAATAGATGCAATACGATTAGTACGTTTAATAGTATCACCTTCTTTCACGATGTCTGAAGGACCTAAAAGTACAACACCAACGTTGTCTTCTTCTAAGTTTAATACGATACCTTGTAATCCGTTATCAAATTCAACCAATTCACCGGACTGAACTTTAGTTAAGCCGTAAATACGAGCAATACCGTCACCAATACTAAGTACGGTACCAACTTCCTCTAGTTCGGCTTCTGATTTAAAGCCCGACAATTGTTCTCTTAAAACTGCCGAAACCTCATCTGGTCTTACCTCTATCATTGTTATTATTATAAGGGGTTCTTGATTTTGTTAAATGCTAAAATCAACACTAAACGCGTTGACCTTCAAAATATCTTTCTAATCTATTTAATTTACCTGCAATACTTGCATCATATTGTTTGTCACCAATCGTGATTACAAACCCACCGATCAAAGATTGATCAACTTTATTTGTAATCAAAACCTGCGCATTAACTTGATTTGCAATTGTTGCTTTTAATTCTGATAAATTAGTATCAGAAAGTGGTGCTGCAGATATCACTGTAGCTTTTACAATTCCTTTTACTTCATTGTACTCGCGAACAAATTCATGAGCAGCAGCCTCGATCACTTCAGCACGACCTTTTTCAATCATGATCTTGAAGAATGATAAAATAGCAGGATTGATTTTATCTTTAAATAATGCCTCTAAGATATTTACTTTCTTGTCCAATTTAATAATTGGATTAGACAATACTGCACGTAGCTCAGGATTAGCTTTCAAAACCTCGATGAATTGATCCATATCCGTTTTGATAGCGTCCAAACTACCTTGTTCTTTTGCCAAATCAATTAATGATTTCGCATATCTTGATGCTACTTTAAATACTGACATACTTCTTTAATGATAAAATTTGAATGACCGATTAGTTTACTTTCACGTCTTTAAGCAAATCTGCAATTAACGTTTCTTGCTTATTTTGGTCTTCAAATTCTTTGCTTAATACTTTACGAGCAATATCCAATGCCAAAGTAGAAACTTGATTCTTTACTTCTGCCATTGCTTTGTTTTTTTGCTCATTGATTTCAATTGATGCTTGAGCTATCATCTTAGCACCTTCAGTATGGGCTACATTTTTTGCTTCAGCAACAATCTTATCTTTCATTTCTTTAGCCTCTTTCAAGATAAGATCACGTTCTACACGAGCTTCCTTTAGTAAGGATTCGTTTTCATTGGTTAAGCGCGCCATCTCTAATTTAGCTTTTTCAGCAGATTCCAAAGCATCAGAGATACCTTGTTCACGTTCTGCTAAAGCAGCGATGATAGGTTTCCAAGCAAATTTACCTAATAAAAAGATAATGATTAATAAGATGATGACTTGCCAGAAAAACAAACCAAATGAAAACTGTTCTATTAATTTTTCCATTGATGTATGATAATATTTTTTGTATTTCGTCTAATTGAAAGTATTATTTATGACCAACCGTCATAAATAATACTTTTAAATTCATTGGGTGATTATTTACCTAATAATAACGCACCGAAAGCTAAACCTTCTAATAAGGCTCCGATAATGATCATCGCAGTTTGGATTTTAGATGCTGCTTCTGGTTGACGTGCGATAGCTTCCATTGCTGAACCACCGATTTTACCTAGACCTAATCCTGCTCCGATAACGATTAAACCCGCTCCAATTAAATTGTACATAATAAATGATTTAAATATAATTAAACAAAAAATTTCTTAGTGATGTGCTTCGTTGTGCTCTTCAACAGCCATTCCAATAAATAGCGATGACAACATCGTGAAGATAAACGCTTGTAAAAATGCTACTAATATTTCAATTACCATCAGGAAAGTTGTCAATAGCATAGACACCCCGATACTACCTCCCAATGTTAATTGTTGTTGCAATACATAAACAATTGCAATCAATCCCATAATAACGGTGTGTCCAGCTGTAATATTGGCAAACAAACGAACCATTAGAGAGAATGGTTTTGTAAACATTCCTAATACTTCAATTGGTGCCAAAACAAATTTAAAAGGAACTGGTACTCCTGGCATCCAGAAAATATGCTTCCAGTAGTCCTTATTTGCTTTAATATTCACAAATAAAAATGTAAAAATTGCTAAACATATCGTTACTGAAATATTACCTGTAACATTGAATCCCAGCGGTGTTAAACCTAATAGGTTTAAAACTAGAATTAAGAAGAAAACAGACAATAAGTACGGCATAAATTCTCTATAACGATGTCCAATATTTGGAACCGCCATCTCGTCACGTACATATAAAACTAAAGGTTCTAACACGCGACCTGCACCCTTAGGTAAATTATTCGCTCCCTTTTTGTATGTTTTTGCTAGGCCAATAAATCCCCAGAATAACAAAACAGTTGCTAAAATTAAACCCACAACATTTTTAGTAATTGATAGATCTAATGCCTTAGCATTTGTCGGGTGATGGTGTTCATCATAATTAAGTGTACCGGTAGCATCTGTTTTGTAGATTTTACCATGGTATAATTTATAAAACTGTCCATCTTTTTCAACGGTATTTTTACCAAAATCAAATTCTGAGGACATAAAAATTTTAACACCCCCCTCAATGATAATCACTGGCAAAGGAAATCCATAAGTCTTACCTTCTTTTTTATCTGTATACAAAGAGAAATAATGATCGTCTTGTAAGTGGTGATCAATATACTCATCTATTTCCTCGCGCTGAGTTTTTGGCTCTTCTGCGTGAGTTGAAATCTCAGCTGTATGAGACTCAGATGCCTTTACTAAAAATGGACTAACAGCAAATAAAATTACTGCAAAAAAAGAAATGCTTTCTTAACGCTCCCCATGTTCTGTTTTTTTTGCGCAAAAATACAATATTATTTGTCATTTTTTGCGATTAATTTGAACTTTTTATTAAAACTACTTATTGACTGATTCCACTTCTTTATTAATGACCTTAAAAGCAACTAATACGTCAAAAAACAAGTATAGAAAAAATACGATTAAAAAATTATATTCGAATATATCATCCGACGAATGATTCAATCCTCCTCTAAAAAAACATAACTTAATGCTGCTTTTAACGTAATTAAGCCCAAAAAAATGAAACCTATATTTTTAGGCATTACGGAATCGGATATCAGGATAATAATTAATACAACTAATGAAGCAACAGATTCAAATGCATATAAACTATACAATTCAAAACCAGTTAAACTTTTAAAATCAGCAATCCCAAAAGATGGTAGTGCAAAGTAGTGCGCCCCAAAGAGGATAGCAGTAAAAATTAGAAGTATTGCAATAAATTTAATGTAATTATTCATCCCTGTTCAATCGATTAGCTTCTCGTATAAAATGATAAAGTGAGGCGAAAATACCGATAAATGTGCATATTTTCATGGCAAGACCATTAGAAAAATGGTATTTCTCATCTAACCATGTGCCTAACATATACATCAAATAAATTGTGACTCCCATTTGCAGAGGCAATGAGATAAAAACCATCCACTTATTTGGGTTTTTATTAGACTTTCCCATGGCTATTTATAGCTAACTTTTACAAACATACACATATTTTGAAACATCTTAATCATGAACTGGATTTTCTAAAACTTTTTGTCCGATTTTAATATGCGGATAGTCTATACTCGCTCCCAGCATCATCTTTAATTCTGACGAAGATTTACCTGGATGTGCTTTTATGGTATTAATGATGAGATCCAGCTTATCCTGTTCAATCAATTCTGTGGCCTCCACTTCTGTCCCAACAAAATGAATAAGATGTCCATAAATTGTTCCCGCTACCATACCTCTTTTCACCGCGATCTCTTCAATACTAGCACCATCCTTGTAGAGTTCAAGAGTTACCTGCTTTGTATCCAACTTTTTAGAGCTCTCCCCCTCTTCACTTTGCACGACTAAATCTTCTTTTTCTTTTGTCTTTGACTGCTCCTGCACCTGTTCCAAAGCTTCCTGAAAATTATCTTTTTTAGATAATGCATCTGCGATAATCAAACACTGCTGAAGTTGCTCACGCTTACGCTTAAAATCCAACAACAGTTCTTTAGCCTCATCAATGTATTTTTTAGTTCGTTTCTTAATCTGCCATTCCTTAATATGCTGTTCCAACGCACCAACGAGATCATGATCCATCTTAGGTAAGAACCAATTGACCGCTGAAGTCGTACGGTCACAGATCAAAGCGTAGTCTACATGTTGATCTGTTTTTTTAAAAGCTCATATAATTGTGTAATGAATTTATGTGCTACTTTTTCTTGTGTGAGCAGATTTGACTGTATGGTAGACCAAAAAGCCTCTGCCTCCACTTTATTATCGATATTACGATCAGCTAATGCAATAACTTGCTCTTGACATGAAGTAGTTAGATAATCCCAGCGAAAACATTGAATTAGGTTTTGTGCCAAATAAGACCTTTGACACTGTTCCAATATTTCTTTAATATCCGTTTGAAAAGAAGAGCGCAATGCAAAATCTACCACCTGACTGTCTGTTCTAATCGCGTAGGTCGGTATAATGGATTTCAGGACCAATCCTTTTAAACTTGTCAATCTACTCAATGCAACATAAACCTGCCCTGCGGCAAATGAAGTGCCCGCATCTATAATTGCTTTATCAAATGTCAGACCCTGGCTCTTGTGAATAGTAATCGCCCAAGCTAACCGCAACGGAAATTGTGAAAATGTCCCCAGTACTTCTTCTTTGATCTGATCCTGCCCTTTATCATAGTTGTATTTGATATTTTCCCAAGTTTCTCGCTTAGCCGTCACATCCTCACTCCCATCGGGGAATTTAACAACAACAGTTCCAGATTGCAAATTTATATCTTTCACAGTACCGATCTTACCATTATAATATTTCCGATCCTCACCCGTATCATTACGTATAAACATCACCTGGGCACCAATTTTCAAAGAAAGAATCTCTTCTGCGGGATAAGATCCTTGAGAAAAATCATCTTTAACAACAGCCTTTAAATTCAGCATCTTACCAGACAGATTAGCCAATGCTTTTCCATTAATATCATCAGCATTTCGATTATGTGAAGTAAGCGTAATAAACTGCTCTCCTTCCTTTGGCTCAAAATCTGGCTTATAGTAGGTATTCAATTCTTTCAGCATTTCGATATCACAGTTATTATTTCGAATTGCGTTTAAAATGGAAATAAAACCTTCATCCTGCTGTCTATAAATCTTATCTAACTCTAATAAAATCGGTGGATTGTCACGAAGAACCTTGGCATTAAAAAAGAACACAGAGCTGTAGTGATTTCGCAAAACCTGCCACTCATGATCACGCACTACGGGTGGTAATTGATAAAGATCTCCAATAAAAAGTAATTGTAAACCTCCAAATGGTCGCATATCACGACGCACAGATTGCAGAATAACATTAATAGCATCTAATGTATCAGCCCGAACCATCGATACCTCATCAATAACCAATAATTCCAATTCTTGAAGAATCGTCCGACGCTGTTTAGTTAGTTTAATAGTACTGAATAAGCGGCTTTTATTATAAATATGTCCATCCTGATCATCCCATTTTAGCTCGTGATCTTCTATAAAAGTTCCGAAAGGCAACCAAAAAAGTGAATGTAGGGTTGTACCTCCCGCATTCATAGCAGCAACACCAGTTGGCGCAGTGATCGCCATTTTTTTATAACTATGATCACGTATATATTTCAGAAATGTCGTTTTTCCGGTCCCTGCTTTTCCTGTAAGAAAAACATGTTGATTTGTCTGATTAACAAAAGCAACAGCTTGCATAAAAGACGTATTTTCACGATCTATTTTAATTTCTGACATACTGATAATTTTAATATAGGATTACAAAACTAATCAAATATTTTGAGAGGATATAATCATAGCACACTTCAAATAGGACGTATGCAACTTCTAATAAATATCCGATTCAGATGAAACCAAACGTAACTAGAAATAAAAACAATAGATAAATTGTAAACAAAAAAAATATCGCTAAAACGTTTATGCACTTTTTATTTAAAAGATTTTATTTATATTTAGCACTAAAATAACCGTACATTCTTACTAAGACACATATTTATGGTAACTGATAAATCAACGCTATTTGAGGAATTAGATAAAGCGTTAAAAGAAAAAGGATTTGAAATTGATAAATCAGATCAGACAAGACCCTGGGGAGGTTTCTTTGTAATCAACGAAGATCAAGCACAAAAATTTGCCGATGAGTATTTCGACGGATTAGATGTAAAAGACCTAAAAATTTCTGGCAAATTAAGTCCAAAAATTCTCGTTGTAGCTCCCGAAAAAAGATTATCATGGCAGTATCACCACCGTCGTGCCGAAATTTGGAAAGTAATTCACGGAACTGTGGGCGTTATGGTATCGGATACAGATGACGAATCAGTTGTACAAACGCTAACAGCAGGTAGTGTCATCAAACTTCGTCAAGGTCAGCGCCACCGATTAATCGGATTAGATGGTTACGGTATATTAGCTGAAATATGGCAACATACCGATATCGAAAATCCTTCAAACGAAGACGATATTGTTCGTGTTCAAGATGATTTTGGTAGATAAAATAATCGTTTCAAATTATTATTTCTTATCATCACGAAAACTCGGAAATTAGCTTTCCGAGTTTTTTTTATCCCAAACTCAATAGATTGATTGATTTATATCCCTCCTAGCCTGTCCCTTATCATTAAATAGATTACAATTAAATTTCGGATTGCCCGACAGGGCAATCGTGATATAAAATAAATGTTTTAAAAATGTAGTAATATGAATCAAGATTACCATTTTTATTATTTTTACTATACTTAACTAACAAAAATTATGACTGATCAAGGAAACAATAAAAGCTATAGTATATTGGATAGTCTTAAAAAGCTAATTTTTACAGATCAGGAAGAGACTCAGCTCAAAAACCCGTCTCCCGATATCCAAAAAATCCACCCGCTACAGAAATAAAAGATTATTCAACAGCCCCCGAAATAAAAACAGTTTCAAACCAGCAGCCTCCAGCCATACCCATTACAGCCAATGACGGTTCCACCGATATTAAACAAATGAAACTGAAGGTGCTCGGAATACTGGAAAGACTCAATGAACAAGGATTAGACTTTTTGAGGTATGGAATGCTGCGGCTGCAATGGGAAAAGTAGACGAAACAACACTGAAAGCAGCCTATACTTCGCTTAAGTTTGTTGATAATACTTTAACAAAGGACAAGCTAAAAACAACTGGCACTAATTATGCTAACAAACTGAAAGAAACCATAGCCAAAGAAACACAGCAAAAAGAATCGGAAAAGCATAAAGCAGAACAAGACCGTGAATTTGAAAAGACAACCTTAAATAATGAAATAAAAACATTGACCGATAGCATTGCAAAGCTTCAGGATGATTTGAAAAAGAAACAAATTACCCTAGCCCAGATTAATGATAAATATGAGCCAAAACTAAAAGAGATAGAGCAAAAGATATCAATTGGAAACGCCGCTGTCAATGAAGTCGTCAATGATATACAAACAACCTTAGCAATTATAGAAAGGTCAATCTCATAAGATATAAACCAATGGAAAAGAAAGAACAGTACATTAATATTCCAGCTGAAATAAAATCACAGCTACCAATTTTTCAAGTATTAGGAGACCATCTGCCTGCTCAGATGCAAACACCAGAAGCCAAAAAGACAATCTCCAGTATATTCTTCTGGGCATTGGTTATTGGCGGAGCAATTGCTTTTTTTAAGTTTTTACCCGTCATGCTTGAATATGCCGCTAAAAGTATTTTGTTCGTAATATTCAGTATTTTATTAATAACCTTATTACTATTAGCGCCAAAAATTATTCAGCTATTACATCGCTTTGGCACTGTCCTTTTATTTAAAGGCGAAAAAGCCATTATTCGTAATAATCCAATAGAGACCTTACAGCTTTTATCAAAAGACGCAAAAGATACCTTAAAAAGAGTAAAAGAAAAAATAAGTAATGTAGATGGCGTTCGTATCGATATGATTCAAAGCGGTGAAACCGCACAAAAAACAGCAGAAGAAAAATACATTTATGCAAAACGTTTCACTGCAGAAGCGGCAAGTCAAGATGAAAATGCCCAAAATGAATCGAAAAATAACAATACGGAGAAAGCGAATGCTTATATGCGAAATGCAAAAGAAACACGGACAAAAGCATTTCTCTTAGGAAAAGAAGGAGAGTCTGAAGAGCAAAATGCGAGAAGCTATGTACAGTATGCTAATCAATTTGCAAAGGTACTAGAAGTACTAAAAGATAATGAAAGTGCTGCTCGAATTTACGTAAGTACTCTAGACAGCAGTATTTCGATTATCTCAAAAAAACTAGAAGCTACTCAAAAGATGAAAAATGCTACAGAAGGACTTGCCGATGTCTTTAATATAAAAGACGGTTGGGCTTTCCAAGAAGCTATGAATGCCGCAACAGGAGCCATCAGCCAAAATATTGCTTCGATCAGATCAAACCTTGACTTTTTAGATCAAAACAATAACATAACAGTAGGAGGAGCTCCTACCCAAGTAGAATTAGAAGAATTTATCCGTAAAGTAGATGAACGAAATTTGAAAGTACTGAATGTAAGCCAGATGGCAGACGCAAGTTATGAACTCAAACCGGAAGAAAAAATAGACAAGGGATTTACATTATTAGATTAATCAATTTAAAAAAAATACATTATAATTATGGAAGAAAAATCAACATGGGCTAGATTACGTTGGCCAATTAAAGCAATAATTATTGCAATCCCATTACTGGCTCTGGGCTATTGGGCTTTCGATTCCGGTAAATTTGATGGACAGTCAACGAGCACCTCCGATACCACAGCTATCAATATATCGTCTAATCCATCGAAACAATCAACTGACGATAAAAGAACATTTAACTATCAACCTGAAAAACCTGTAAATGGTGAATATAAAGGAGTAATCGAAGTCGGAGCCTCAGGTTTCAATTCTTTTGTCGTAAATATCGATAAGCAGAATCACTGGGAAATCATTTCCAAAGATTTTGGCAAATCATTTGTCTATGAAGGTCTAGCCAGTACAGAAGATATCCGGAAAGGACTTAAAGACTACATTGGAACTATGTTTGACAAAGGTGTTAAATCAAAAAACATACACTTTGTCATCAGCTCCGGCGCACAAAAAGAACCTAAGACTGCAGTTATTGTTTCCGAACTAAAGAAAATGGGATTTGTTGTTAATTTAGTAACAGCAGAACAAGAAGGTAAATTAGCACTAAAATGCGTACTTCCTCCTTCTTATCAGGACAATTCCTTTGTCGTAGATATTGGCTCAGGTAATACTAAAATTTCATGGGTTTCTGGTGAAACAAAATCACTTGAAGCACCAGGTGCAAAATACTACGAAAAGAACTTAAAAGATGAAGATGTTTATACTGAAGTAAAAACATTAACAGCAAAAATCCCTGCAGCCAACAGAGAAATCTGTTTTATCATAGGGGGAGTGCCATTTGAATTGGCGCAACAAACACGTACTGGCGAAGAACGTTTTACCGTATTAAATAATCCAGAAACCTATAATACCGATAAAGTAAAAATCAAAAGTGGGGTAAATATCTATAAAGCAATTAAAGATGCTACGAACTGCGATACCTTTGTATTTGACTGGGATGCCAACTTTACAATAGGCTTCTTACTTTCTTTAAACAAATAAAGCTATCAATCATATCATAAAAAATGGTCTTATTGTATTTTCAATAAGACCATTTTTTATTTATAACAAGATTATCCCATTTGGCTTAACAAAACGACTAGAATTATTACAAACAATATCAAGAGCGCAATCTTCCAAAAGCTATATGGTCGTTGTCCATAAACCTTACCGTTAAATGCGTTAACCATAATCTGATAACTTTTACCCTTATATCGATAAGCCGACAGCCAAACCGGAAGTAAGATATACTTTAGCCTGATATCCTTATAAACAGAATCAATATCGTCAATCCTTTGCGTATCTCCGCCGATATCCAATCTGACGGTATCAGCGATCTCATCATCCATAATTTTTTTGGCGGCATGAGCACCAGCCACATGATCAATACTAAAGGTTTCTGCGATAAATCCACTAAGATATTGATCATTGAAAGGCTTCAGATATTCCATATTCCAAGGACCTATTTTTGAAGCAAAATTATTAGGTAATGACGTTGAAGCACTAACTATAACATCTTTAAATCGATTAAAAACACGTCCAGAAGCATAATACCATCTGGTCTGTTGCTCCTCATAGGTCTCTGTTTTGCCATCAGCAGTTCTTCTAGTTCTAGTGACATAATAATATTCACCTCGTTGCCCCTCATAAGAAGAACTCGCTTCGGCATCATAACTCCAAAAAGGAATATAAACACCTTTCAACCTATTATTTTGCGCACTAAAAATTCGCTTAAAATCATTGGGAGCAAACCATAAACCTCCAGCCCATTTTTTAAAAAGCGGAAATGCCTTATTCTCCTCAATAAAAAACGGAATCACCCCATGTGGTTTTACAATACGTTTTTCCTGATGGTCAATCACCAAAGGAGAAGCGCAAAAAGCACATAAATCTGCTGTAACATGCGGATCTAATGTAGAATTGGCTCCACAGTTTTGACAATGCACCACCTCAGCAGCAACCGTAAACCGAGCGTCATGAATATCTTGCATTGCTGCTGTAAATTCCTCATAATCAACCGGACTGATAACTTGGTTCGTTAACTCACTTTCCTTAATCTGATTTTCAGTACCACAGTAAGCACATTTTAGATATGACGTTCCTGGTTGGTAAGCTAAAATCGCCCCACAACCCTGACACTTTAAATCCTGACTAACTTCCGTTGTCTTTTCCTCAAAACTCATAAACAGAATCTATGCCCCCGGAATTGGCGGAGGGCCAGCATTAAACAAGCTTGTCAATTCGTCAATTTCACGCGCTTCAATCCAATTTTCCAGCCCAGCTTTCCAAACGAGTGTAGAAGAAACTAGTTTGCCGCTTCTTACCTCGTCTTTCAGCTGATCAATCAAAAAAGGTCCTTCTTGAACTCCATTAATCGCTAGAAAATACTGAACCGCTTGTGGTATCGCCGGTGGTGCCACCGATGGAGAGGCACCCGTCGGATTATTGCCTTCAAATTTATTCTGTTGAAATACACCTGACATCTGGCCAGCCATTCCGGCACCTAATCCAACACCCAATCCTGCGCCCATAAGACCACCGCCATTGGGGTTTTCAGCAGCTTTTTCCATGGAATTAGCTGCTTGAAATTGAGCATAAGCACCTAAATTTCCAACAATACCCATACTGCTTCTTTTATCCAGTACCTTTTCAACTTCTTCGGGCAATGAAATATTCTCAATTAGAAATTTATTTAGATTCAAACCGATCTCTTCAAATTCAGGACGTATTTTCTCTTGTATAAAGTTGGATACCTCATCATAATGAGACGCTAGGTCTAAGACAGCAATTTTTGACTCTGCAATTGCATCCATCCCTCTGGTTACAGCGATATTTCGAAGTTGCTCATTAATACTTCAACCGTAAAAGTGGGATTAGTCGACGCAATTTGCTTTAAGAAGACAGCAGCATCTTTAACCTGAAAAGCGTAAGATCCAAAAGCCCGAAGCCGTATAGGACCAAATTCAGCATCCCTTAACATAATAGGATTTTTAGTACCCCATTTTTGATTAGTAAACTGACGCAAACTTATGAAAAACACATCTGCTTTAAATGGACTATTGAATCCATATTTCCACCCTTGAAGGGTCGTCATGATAGGCATATTCTGAGTTGTCAGCACATGTCTACCCGCAGTAAAGACATCCGCAATCACCCCCTCATTCATAAACACAGCAACTTGTCCTTCTCGTACTGTTAACTGCGAATTCATTTTTATTTCATTCTGATACCGTGGAAATTTCCAGACTATAGTATCAGGACTATCATCTACCCATTCAATGATATCGATAAACTCATTCCGTATTTTATCAAATAAGCCCATAATTTCTATTTATAATGTTTCCTAAATTTAAGTAAATAATAGGGAATGCAATATAAATATTTATACAATTTATTGGAGAACAATTACACAAACGCTCCTCTAGAGAGATCTTCCATTCTAAATAAATGTTTTCAGATCGTGACTGCACTTATTTAATCTTTATTTTGCTATTTTTGCTACACACCGAAGAATAATTAAAAAACATGAGTACTTATAACGAAGATAGTATACGTTCCCTCGATTGGAAAGAACATATTCGCTTACGTCCCGGTATGTATATTGGGAAATTAGGAGATGGTTCTGCTTACGACGATGGTATTTATGTCTTATTAAAAGAAGTAGTCGACAACTCTATTGATGAGTTTGTGATGGGAGCTGGAAAAACGATCGATATTACGGTCAACGACAATAAAGTCGCTGTTCGCGATTACGGACGTGGAATTCCCATTGGTTCTGTCGTAGATGTAGTATCCAAAATCAATACCGGAGGTAAATACGATAGCAAAGCCTTTCAAAAGTCTGTAGGTCTTAATGGTGTCGGTACTAAAGCTGTCAATGCTTTGTCTGGACAGTTCACGGTACAATCATACCGCGAAAAAGTAACCCGTATCGCGCAGTTTAGTAAAGGTGAGTTACTATCAGATGAAGAAAAAGAAACAACACAGCGTAATGGTACCGCAGTTATATTTTACCCGGATGAGACCATCTTTAGAAATTACAAATATCGTTTAGAGTTTGTGGAAAACATGATCTGGAATTATGTTTTCTTAAATTCTGGATTAACTATCAATTTCAATGGACAGAAATTCATCTCTGAAAATGGTCTAAAAGATTTATTAGAGCGGAATATTGACACCGAATCCATGCGTTATCCTATCATTCACCTAAAGGGTGAGGATATTGAAATCGCGATTACCCACGGACAGCAATACGGTGAAGAATACTACTCTTTTGTCAATGGACAACATACAACGCAAGGAGGAACACACCAAGCAGCGTTTCGCGAAGCCTTAGTGAAGACAATCCGTGAGTTCTATAAAAAAGAATTTGAAGCATCAGACGTACGGTCATCTATCATTGGCGCGATCGCAATCAAAGTGCAAGAGCCGGTCTTTGAATCACAGACCAAGACAAAACTTGGTTCCCAAAGCATCGGTCCAGATGGTCCAACTGTAAGAACATTTATCAATGACTTTCTAAAAAAAGCATTGGACGATTACCTGCATAAAAATTCAGATACAGCGGACGCTCTGTTAAAACGTATCTTACAATCGGAAAGAGAACGTAAAGATATTGCCGGTATCAAAAAACTTGCAAATGAACGTGCTAAGAAAGCTTCGTTACACAACCGTAAATTACGCGATTGTAAGGTCCATTTCTCCGATAAAAACGAACGTAATCAGGAAACAACCTTATTTATCACCGAGGGGGATTCAGCTTCAGGTTCAATTACTAAATCTAGAGATGTACAGACACAAGCTGTTTTTAGTTTAAAAGGAAAACCTTTAAACTCTTACGGCATGTCTAAAAAAATTGTCTATGAAAATGAAGAGTTCAATTTACTGCAACATGCTTTAAATATTGAAGACGGTTTAGATGGCTTACGTTATAACAACATTGTATTTGCTACAGATGCCGATGTAGACGGTATGCACATCCGCTTACTTCTCTTGACATTTTTCCTTCAGTTTTTTCCTGATTTAGTAAAGGCTGGTCACGTGTCTATCTTACAGACACCCTTGTTCCGTGTACGGAATAAAAAAGAAACCATATATTGCTATTCCGATGAAGAAAGACAACGCGCAATTGCAAAATTAGGAAATAAGCCCGAAATTACCCGATTTAAAGGACTTGGAGAGATTTCCCCTTCCGAATTTGGTTTATTTATCGGAAAAGATATGCGCTTAGACCCTGTCTTCTTATCTAAAGACAATAAAATACAGCAACTTTTAGAATACTATATGGGTAAAAACACTCCCGATAGACAAAAACATATCGTCAATAATCTTCGTGTAGAACTAGATCTAGAAGAAGAATTAGCCAAACTGGCGAAATTAGAAAAACAAGCGGGTTAAGACCGCTTGTTTTTCTTTCATATTATCCATACAGCCATTTTAGAAATTCCATTCGTTCACCTACTGTAAAACTGTACCACAACTAAAGGTGTAAAAGAATCATAACTATTACATGATATCGGGCAGAAGATTCTTTAGGTATATAATAAAAGTGACGCATATCATTTTTTAAACACACAGACATTACTTTTTCATATCCTTTTTATTCGGTATTTCGTATTGAAATAAAACTGATATGACGCATTCATTCCATATTCCCGTTTTGGGTCTAGCATTTTCAATAGATTCCCCTTTAAAAGTCGCTCGATTTGGTATTTCATCTGTGATATCCATTGTAGATGATGAATTAATTGAGCGTATTCGAGCATACTATTGTACCCTAAACAAAAAAGAATACCATCCGATAACAAAAAAAGAACCTGACTACAGAGCTCATCGTATTTCCAGTTATTTAAATCTGGTTTCCAACATTGTTCAAGAACAAATTGAGCATATGCGTATTGAGTTTTTGAAAAGGATCAGAGATCGATCGCTACTTCCAGCTCATCCCCGAATCCCACCCCGCAAAAAATATCTATTATGAGATGCTTTCAGAAACAGATATCTTGGAAAAGGCTAAAAAAAAGCAAATCCTTAGATCCTTTATCAAAGCTGGAGATATCGATGTTAATATCATGTCTAAAGTCGACAAAATTAATTATGATAAAGATGGAATTGCATTAGATGATACTTACTCAGACGCGCTGGCCGCCTTACGGGGTTTTGCACAATCAGACCTGCAGTCTTCTGTCATCTTATCAGCAGGTATGAATCCAAGGCTATACGCCTATTTAGCAGAGTTACCTGCTTTCTGTCAGCAAGAAGATGGAACTTTTCGAAAAAAATAACACTAAAAGTTAGCGACTACAGATCGGCATTGATTCAAGCAAAGTTTTTAGCTAAAGGAATCTGGGTTTCAGAATTTCGTGTAGAGTCTGGACTAAATTGTGGCGGACATGCCTTTGCAACAGAAGGATTTTTATTAGGTCCTATCCTATCCGAATTTAAAAATAAAAAACACGAATTACAGGAAGAACTGTTTAGCATTTATCAGAATTATTGGTTACAAAAAGGTTGCAACTTCCAAGCTGCTCCGCCGATTAAATACACTGTTCAAGGAGGTGTAGGCACATCAAGTGAACATCAATTCCTACTGAAACATTATGAATTTGATGCTGTAGGATGGGGATCACCATTTTTATTGGTCCCCGAAGCAACCACAGTCGATGATGAAACATTATTAGCACTGACCACATCGGAAGAAGAAGACTTTTATATCAGTGGAGCTTCTCCTCTCGGAGTACCTTTTAATAATTTCAGAAAAAGCTCTGCAGAACGCCTACGCTTAAAAAGAATAAAAGACGGAAGACCCGGAAGTCCATGTAAAAAGAAATATCTCGTATCAAACTTAGATTTCAGTAATGAACCGCTATGTACAGCTTCACGTGCATATCAAGACAAAAAAATAAAAGAATTACAGGCAAAATCATTCGATCAAAAAACCTATAATATGGAATATGATCTTATTACAGAAAAGACATGTCTATGTGATGGACTAGCTACCCCAGCATATTTAAAATATAACATCCTGAAACATAAAGAACAGGATGCTGTATCCATTTGTCCAGGTCCAAATACTGTTTGGTTTAAAAATAAGTTCTCCCTTGATCAGATGATTAATCATATTTATGGCAAAGACGATTTGATCAAAATGATAAAAGGCCATTTTTATTTATTAGTGAACTATACTTATATGTAGCACACATCAAAAAATATGTAGAAATGAATGCCGACACGGTCAATGACAAAAAAATAAAATATGTTGAAAAGTTCAAAAATCAACTTATAGAAGGAATAGCTTATTACAGCAGATTAAAAAATGAGCTAAAGGGGTTTTCAGATCAAATTGTAGAATGTATACCGGAGCAACTCAAAAGTGCAGAAAGAGAACTCGCAGAAATAAAATTTTGATAAGTTCCAACAATACAATATACTGAATTAAAGAGAAACTTATTAATTGTAAAAGGATAACCGATTAGCTATCCTTTTATTAATTTATATTTTGTTATAGTAACTATTTAGCAACTTTTCTGAACTTACCAAAAACACCCAAAGGTAATTTTGGTCCTGCAGTAGCTTGCAAATATAACTCTCCGACTTCTAGATTTTCTACTTTTGGAAACGCAGTACGAATTAAGTTCTCCACAATAACAGAAGAGAAACCTAACGAATAAGTGTTTAAAATCAAGAAATGTTCTTTAGGATCTAATAATTGCACCACATCATGCATCATTTCCATGATATGATCTTCCAGTTTCCACTTCTCCCCTTTAGGACCATGACCATAAGCCGGAGGATCTAAAATAATACCATTATATTTATTTCCTCTTTTTACCTCACGCTTTACAAACTTCAATGCATCTTCTACTACCCAACGAATATTATCAATTTCCGACAACTCTTGGTTTTCATTAGCCCAGCTAACTACCTGTTTAATAGAGTCCACGTGAGTTGTATCTGCTCCAGCGGCACGCGCAATCAATGATGCACCACCTGTATAAGCAAATAAATTTAAGACCTTAGGATTTTTCGTTTCAAAAGCACGCACTGACTGTGAAATGTAATCCCAGTTAACCGCTTGCTCAGGAAAAATACCAACATGCTTAAATGAAGTTAATCCCAGACGGAATTTAATCGCAACATCATCATTTTTATATTGAATATGCCAACGATCCTGCGCTTTAGGATTTTTTTCAACCATTCTCCCGAAGTAGCAGAGCGACCTTTAAATTTAATATCATGGCGTTTATTCCATTCCGCTGCAGATAGCGTTTTTGGCCATACAGCCTGCGGTTCTGGACGAATCAAAACTAAATTGCCAAAGCGTTCTAATTTCTCGAAATCACCACAATCGATTAACTCGTAATCTTTCCAATGTTGTGGTGTTAATAATTGTATATCTGTAGTAGTCAAAATCAATAATTTGGCGCAAAGATACGTAAATCTAAAAACAAATACGCAATGATGAATAGATTACATGGTTTCTTTTGCTCGCTTCATCAGTGGGCTTGCAAATACAAAATTATTTAATTCTTCCACATCAGACCGCATCATATCTTGATTTGAACCTTCCCAAAACTTTGCCCTTTGTAGAGATATAGAATATATTCTCCAATACCCATTACCGAGTTCATATCATGCGTAACCACAATTGTTGTCGCATTATACTCTTCTGTTAGCTCTAGGATTAGCTCATCAATCAAAATCGAAGTTTCTGGATCCAAACCCGAATTTGGTTCATCACAGAAAAGATACTTTGGACTCATGGCTATTGCACGAGCAATTCCAACTCGTTTTTTCATCCCACCGGATAACTCTGAAGGATAAAGTTTATTCCTTCCTTTTAAATTAACCCGTTCCAAACAAAAATTAGCACGGTCCAATTTTTCAGATTTAGACATCTCCGTAAACATATCCAATGAAAAAATAATATTTTGCTCCGCAGTCATGGAATCGAATAATGCGGAATTCTGAAATAACATGCCTATTTCCTTTCGAATTGGGATACGGTCTTCAAAACTAAGTTTTGAAAAATCCTTACCATCAAAGAGAACACGACCTTTGTCCGGCTCATGTAGCCCCACCATACATTTTAGCAAGGTACTTTTTCCAGAGCCCGATCCTCCAATAATTAAACTTACTTTACCTGGTGCAAAAGTGGCATCAATACCTTTCAATACCTCGTTACTTCCGAAGGATTTATAAATCTGCTCTATTTTTATCATAATTATTTTAAAAGAAATTAAAGCATGAGAGCCGTTATTAAATAATCAGCTGCCAATATTGTAATACAGCCAATAACAACTGCTTTAGTACTCGCTTGACCGACTTCTAAGGCCCCCCCTCGAACCGTAAAACCTTTGTATGCAGATATGGAAGTGATGATAAACCCAAAAACAAATGCTTTCACAATTGCAACAGTAACAGTAAACCCATTAAAGCCTTCTTGAATTCCCATAATATAATCTGATGGTGTTACTGCTCCAGAAAGAGCTCCTCCCATAAGTCCTCCCAAAATAGCACAAAAAATTGCTAAGATAACCAATACAGGAACCATGGTAATTCCAGCCAATATTTTAGGTAATATAAGGTAACCTGGTGCATTAATACCCATAATCTCTAAGGCATCGATTTGCTCAGTCACACGCATGGAGCCGATTTGTGATGAAATAGAAGACCCAACACTTCCCATAAGCACCAAAGCAGAAATCGTAGGTCCCAGTTCCAAAATATTGGAATCTCGGTTAATGGAACCAATTATTGAATTTGGAATCAAATCAGAAACCAACTGAAAGGCAATTTGCATCGTCATAACTGCCCCGATAAACGTAGAAATTATAAGAATGAGACCTAAAGACCCTATACCAATTTCGTTCATGGCATGCATCGTTTCCTTCCAATAAATCTTTCCTTTTTCTGGTTTCTTAAAAACCGACCGCAGCAATAACAAATAAGAACCAATATGGTGAAATATCATATATAAATAGTATTTTTCTTCTTTAACGCCTAATATACTATTATAACACCATATATTACAAATTGGTTTGCCATAACATTACGATAGCGATACAAGATTCATAAGAATACCATAAACTCAAAACAACTAAAATAGATCGTCCCCAAGAAATACAATCACTCAATTACCGATGAAATCATATATTTTACCGAGATTAGTACATGAATAACCTAATTCATAAAATCAAAAATTTATTTTAGATTACATTTGTATTGTAGTTTTAAAAACAAACGAACAAATAATTTTATTATGGACGCAAAAAGAATCACCACAGGCATTATATTTTTATTCATCGGAGTAATCTTACTCTTAAGTAAAATGGATATTATTGAGTTTAATTGGTTCGAAGTTTTTCGCTATTGGCCATTATTAATCATTTTGGTGGGCGTAAATATTCTTGTTCCAAAGAAAGACATTGGATATATGATATCTATCGGAACCACATGCGTCATTTTAGCAATATTCACCTTTATAGGCATCACAACACCTAACCAAAGTTTCTTATCCCGAATCATGGAAAACAGAGATCTGGATATTGATTCCGAAAATGAAGAAGATTTCATCGGAACCTCAAACGCTGTCTCTGCCAAAAAAATATAAATACCAGCCACGCGACTGCCAATATTGACTTAGGAGCTACCAAGCTGGTATTAAAAGATACAACCGTAGCAAATCTCTTTGAAGCAGCCAATACATCTGACAAATATTTTCTATCATTAAATACTGATGTTAAGAACGACGGGGCTGCAACGCTTAATTTAAGTGGAAAAACAAAAAAAGGAATAGATTCAAAAGGAAATTCCACCATTATCAAGCTAAACAAAAATATCATCTGGGATTTAAACTTTGACGTAGGTGCTGCAGATATGCAAGGTGACTTATCAAATTTTAAAATTAAAAATCTTACAGTTGATGCTGGCGCGAGTAATCTAGATCTTAAACTCGGAAATCCACAAATGATTTCTAATATTAATATTGACGCCGGTGCTTCTTCCATAAAAATAGCATTACCAAGAGAAGTCGCATGCCAGATTATTACAGAAATGGCACTGTCAACTGTAGATGCTGATGACAGTTTTATAAAAGGTGGAGACAAAGGAATACTGACAAGTCCTAATTTTGAAAATGCCAAAAATAAATTCAAAATTTCAATTGATGGTGGCATAACCTCAGTAACAGTTAGCCGCTACTAAAAAGACCCTAGAGAAGTGCAGTAGAATGCATAACTTTGCATTAGATATGGACACAAGTAAACTTTTGACATTACCTGGTATTTATTGCAACTCGCAAACCACCTATTCAAGGTGGAAGACAAGAGAAGTACAAATTGGAGATGTACCTATGGGTGGAGACAATCCGATACGTATTCAAAGTATGACAACAATCGACACCATGGATACCATGGGTTCTGTGGAACAAACCATCAGAATGGTCGATGCTGGTTGCGAATATGTACGAATAACAGCTCCTTCTATAAAAGAGGCTAATAATCTGGCTAATATTAAGCAAGAATTACGCGCTCGAGGATATCATGTTCCTCTAGTAGCAGACATTCACTTTACCCCCAATGCGGCAGAAGTTGCAGCAAGAATCGTTGAAAAAGTACGTGTAAATCCGGGTAACTATGCCGATAAGAAGAAGTTCGACCAACTGAGCTATACAGACAGTGAGTATCAAGCTGAATTAGACCGTATTTATAAAAAATTCAAACCCTTAGTCAATATTTGTAAAGAATATGGCACTGCTATGCGCATAGGAACCAATCATGGTTCCCTTTCGGACAGAATCATGAGTCACTATGGTGATACTCCAGAAGGAATGGTTGAATCGGCTATGGAATTCATCAGAATTTGTGAAGACTTAAATTATTACAATTTATGTATCTCCATGAAATCAAGCAATCCGCAAGTGATGGTTCGTGCCTATAGACTGCTGGTCGAGAAGATGATTAGTGAGAACATGAACTATCCATTACATCTAGGTGTAACGGAAGCTGGTGATGGAGAAGATGGACGCGTCAAATCAGCTGTTGGAATAGGAACTTTATTAGAAGATGGTTTAGGTGATACAGTACGTGTTTCGCTGACTGAAGAGCCAGAAAAAGAAGCTCCAGTTGCTATTGCTTTAGTTAATCGATATACAAAAAGACAGCACGATTTCAATACATCTGTGATTCCTCCAATCTTAAAATTAACAGACAATAACAACCCTACTCCTTATATCTCAAAAGAAGTCAATACTTTTATTGGAGGATCATTGGTCCCACGTGTGGTAGTTGACATCTCCAGACAAAATCTAAAAGATGCCGGTTTCTTGTCGCAAGCAGGCTATCGCTACGATATGCTGTTAGACAAATATCACATGGGAGAGCAGTCGGTTGATTTTGTTTATCTAGGCGATCAATTGCCATCTTTTAACATGCCGGCAAATTTAAAACAACTGTATAATTACAACACGTGGAAAAGTATTCAAAATAAAGCCAATATACACCCTTTA
Source organism: Sphingobacterium sp. IITKGP-BTPF85 (assembly GCF_001006065.1). NCBI lineage: Bacteria > Pseudomonadati > Bacteroidota > Sphingobacteriia > Sphingobacteriales > Sphingobacteriaceae > Sphingobacterium > Sphingobacterium sp. IITKGP-BTPF85. The sequence goes on along the minus strand of NZ_ASZT02000078.1, from coordinate 817 downwards.
TTTACGCTGGAAGAATTCAATCAAGCTAATGAGAAGGATGCTTCTTTAAATATAGTAAAAATTAAAAACGAAGATTTAGTAACAAGTTTATTTGAAACGCTACCACTTGATAAAACTATTGTGTTTCTTTTAGAGACAACAGCATTTCATGGCATGGCAGAACAAAGACAATTCTTCAAAAATCTTCAAGAAATTGGCTTAGATAACCCGGTTATCATTAAAAGAACCTACGAAGCGGTGGCATTTTCTGGACCAATAGGTGATTTCATGAATCCGGAAGAACCAATTTCGAAACTTCAGTTATACGCAGCGACCGATTTAGGAGCACTTTTAATTGATGGCTTTGGATCCGGAGTTTGGATTGATTCGCCAGCAACACCTTTGGACAAAATAGTATCCTTATCATTTGGAATCCTACAAGCAACAAGATCTAGAATTTCTAAAACAGAATATATATCATGCCCGAGCTGTGGACGTACATTATTCGATCTGCAAGAGACTACGCAGATGATTAGAAATAGAACAAATCATTTAAAAGGATTAAAAATAGGCATTATGGGCTGTATTGTTAACGGTCCAGGTGAAATGGCTGATGCCGATTATGGCTATGTAGGAGCCGGACCTGATAAGATTACACTTTATCGCGGACAAGAAGTTGTTAAGAAAAATGTAAGTTCAGCACATGCTTTAGACGAGCTCATCAACATCATTAAATCGGATGGCTTGTGGATAGAAGAAAGTGAAATTCCTAATTAACGAAAAAGGCTTAAATGATATCATTTAAAGCCTTTTTATATTTTTTATCGTTCTAATTTCT
>NZ_ASZT02000077.1:0-24776 GCF_001006065.1 Sphingobacterium sp. IITKGP-BTPF85 | reverse complement strand
AGCTTGAGCCTATCTCCAAATTTAATATAAAGCCCGGATATCGTCAAGCCCCAGTTGTGCATCGGCATTGTCCACTTTTTAGAGATGTCCTTGATTATCAGATACATCAACTTCATAAGAGCCTGCTCAGAACTGAATGCACCTTTAGTTTTCGTAATTTTACGGACCTGACGGTGCATTCCTTCAATAGGATTAGTGGTGTAGATAGTCTTGCGGACCTGCTCATCATACTCGAAAAAGTAGATAAGTTCGTCCAATTATCCAACCAGGATTTAGCAGCAATTGGATATTTCTTACCCCATTTCTCTTCGAAGATAATTAAGTTTTCATAACCCATTTCTTCGTTAACAGCTTTATAAACGGGCTTTAGGTCTTCAATGACAGCTTTTTTATCCTTTTCTGTAACATAGCGCATACTTGATCTGATCTGGTGGACGATACATAATTGAACTTTAGTTTTAGGGAAAATAGCTTCAATAGCTTCAGGAAAGCCTTTTAAACCATCGATACAGGCAATTAGAATGTCTTCGACACCACGCTGTTTTAGGTCTGTAAGAACAGATAGCCAAAACTTCGCACCCTCATTCTCTGAACTATAAAGACCTATCAGATCTTTACGTCCATCCATTCCTACACCTAATATATTATAAATAGCTCTAGATTCAACCGTGCCGTTCTGACGGACTTTATAATGCATGCAGTCCAGGAAAACAAAGGGATAGACGGCCTCTAGCAGACGACTTCGCCACTCATTAACGGCAGGCATAACACTTTCTGTGATACGGGATATTTCGGTTGCAGAAATATCCATAGCATACATCTCACGGATAAAATCACTTATAGCACGTGTGCTCATCCCTTTGGCATACATACTCAGGACATGGCCTTCTAATTGTTCTGTAATAATGAGCTGAGGCTTGGGAATTACCTTAGGCTCAAATGTACCGGATCTATCCCGTCCAGACTCCAGTTCAAAAGTACCTGTATTAAGGCCGCGGACAGTCTTTTTAGTCTTACCATTACGACGATTGGGATTACCTGAGGCTTTATCTTCCTGAAGGTGACTCTCTAGTTCGCCATCCATCATAGACTCTAGTAAATGCTTCATTAGGGGCGCCAGAACGCCGTCGTTGGGAGATAAACTCTTCCCGTTATAAAGACCTTGCATAGCTTCATCTTTGAAGCGTTCAAGTCGAATGGGGTCTTTTCTTTCATGACCATGTCGTTTGAATAATTAAATATAAAAAATCTTATTAAATTATTCCGTTGACACAGTTTACGTTACAGTCTCGTAAGGTAAGGTCATAAAAAAAACAGCAGACCTTGAAGGGACTGCTGTTTTTTTATGACCTGAATTTATTTCAGGATTTAATTAATTATTTTTTTGCAGGAGTTGCAGGAGCAGCTGTTGCAGAAATACCTAATTTTGTTTTTAAAGCAGGTGTTAAATCATCTCCGCCTTGGAAATAAGGAATGTTTGTGCTTGATATATCAAAAACATAAGCAAATCCTTTTTCTTTAGATACAGCAGTAAGTGCATCTGATACTTTTCTATGAATAGGAGAAATCAACTCTTCTTCTTTTTTGTTTAATTCTTCTTGAGCAACACGTTGGTTTTCGTTGATACGAGTTTCAATATCGCGTAGTTCAGTACCTAATTTTTGTAATTCAACATCAACAGTCTCTTTGTTTGCTTCGCTTCTGTTACGTGCTTTATCATTTGCTTCTTTTTGTTTCGTTTGATACATCGCATACATATCTTGAAGCTCTTTCGTTTTTCCGTCGCTTAAAGTTTTCAATTGGCCTTCCGCTGTTTTGAATTCTGGTGTTGCCTGAATTACTTCAGCTAAATTAACGTGACCAATTTTTTGTTGTGCCTGAGCTAACTGAGTAGCGAAAATAACTGCTACAAATGCAATAGCACCTTTAAATAAATTTCTCATTCTTTTCATTTTAATCTTAAATCGTCTCTTCAAATTATAATGAGACAAATTTTTGTGTTTCTAATTTAATACTTACTACTACTGGTATTTGTTCTCGCAATATTAATAAACTAATATTTAGTTTGCAAGTGCTGAATTAGGTTTTAATCCTAATTTAATAATGACGTCATTACTTTATCCAATTTTGGATTTGCATATAGGAATGTTACTTCTTGACCTCTATCTAATACAAGATCGAATCCTTGCGCTTGTGCTATATCTTGAATTGCTTTGGACACGCGTTGTTGTATAGGTTGAACCAGTTGCTGACGTTGTTTAAATAACTCGCCTTCAAAACCAAATTTTTGTTTTTGATAATCTTTTACTTCTTTTTCTTTTTTCACGATTTCATCTTCGCGACGTCTGCGCATATCTTCATTTAGTAAAACTTGATCATTCTGATAAGCTTTATACATTTTTTCTATTTCAGCATATTGTTGATCTACCTCTTGTTGCCATTTTTGAGAAAGATCATCTAACTGTTTTTGTGCGGCTGTATATTCAGGGATATGCTTTAAAATATATTCTGAATTAACATAGGCAAAATTTTGTGCAAAAGTAGCTGATATGGTAACTACGACAAATGCTATTACTAAAACTATTTTTTTCATATTCTCTGAAAGTTTTATAGACTATAATATATTATTTAACACTAATTTACTTTAAGACCATGGATAAATCCAATAGTTTAATTTGGGAAAATCATCTCCAGTAAACTTACTGCCCAAAAATAATAAAAAAGAAGCAATCTATGCGATATTTTTCGGGTTTAACACTATTTAACTTGTTTGCCCTTTTTCCTTCATGTTATGAGTAGTATAGATTCTAGTGATTAATGATGATTTGATGAATTATCATTTTTTGTTGGAACTTTTATTGAAATATTATCAATGATATGTAGCATTTAATGCGTGTTTTTTATTTGTTCCGTTAAATTAGTAGTATCACTTATAATCGTTTTTTATAGGTGCTTTTTCGAGGGGGGTATAATCGAGTTGCTGGATGTGAGTATGGTATTTTATACTTTTGGCATAGGAGATGAAACGCGTTTTTAGAATAATTGAAAACTTAGTGTTTAAAGCAAGCTTCTCGACTTTTTAAGAAATCGGTGGTAAAAGGAAAGGCTTTCACAATGGTGAAAGCCTTTCCTTTTATTTTGATAGTACCTGAGGTTTGGGGTAATCCAGCGATTAAAACCCGCCCATATTTTGCATGATACTGAATGTGAAATTTTGTTTCCACTGGCTACTTTGTAAACCTGGGATCGGATCAAATGCGTGACCGTAATCGATACCTAGCATACCAAATATAGGTAAGAAGATACGTGCACCAACACCTGCTGCGCGTCTTACTTTAAATGGATTGTATTCAGAGAATTTGTTCCAAGTATTACCAGCTTCAGCAAAAGCTAATACAAAGACTGTTGCTTGTTCATTTAACATGACAGGATGTCTCAATTCCATTTGATACTTGGTGTAAATTGGACTACCTGAACGCATAGCGATATTAACGTTTTGTGTTCCTTCTGGAATAATGGAACCATTTGCATAGCCACGCATTGCTATGATTTCAGATCCCTGTAGGAAATCAAATCCTTGCATACCGTCACCACCTAGTTTGAAGCGCTCAAATGTAGAGATTCCTGTTTTGTTGGAGTAGCTACCTAAGAAACCGAACTGTGCCTGTGCTTTGAACACCAATTTACCAGCAATCTTTGCATACCATTGTGAATCAAATTTCCATTTGTGGTATTCAGTCCATTTGTATTTAACTTCCGGTGCAGATGTTTCGTAGTTAATTTTGTTAAACAATGAATATGGAGGCGTAAGTTGTACTGAAAACTTTAGATTGGACCCTGAAGTAGGGTAAATCGGTGCATCAATTGTATTACGGCTGATTTCCTGTGTTAAGTTAATGTTGTACGCAGTACCGTTGTCAAACAAGAAATAGTTTGAATAGTTCTGTAGTTTGTAACGTTGGAACGAAAGGGAAGTATTTACCTGGAACCAGTTGTCTGGCCATTGTACACGCTTACCTAATGTTGCGGTAACACCAGTCATCCAGATACGGTTAAGATCTGAATCTTTTACCATCTGCTCTCCTGTATAGTAGTTAAAACCTCCGTAAGAAGAGCTTGATGTATAGGCGCTAAGACCAAAATAAATTGGTTTTTTACCGCCTAACCAAGGTTCTGAGAATGAGAAACTATAAGATTGGTAACGTTTACCTGAAGTTTGTCCACGAACACTCAATTTTTGTCCATCACGCGCGGTAGTGGTTTCCAAGAGCTCTTATCAAAGAAGTTACTTGTCGAGAAGTTATTGAACGTTAAACCTAAGGTACCGATAATTTGTCCAGCACCGTAACCACCTGATAGTTCAACTTGATCGGAAGGTTTTTCTGTAACGTTATAAACGATATCTACTGTTCCTTCCGCATGGTTAATATTTTCTGGAACTGGATTTGTTTTCTGTTCATCAAAATTACCCAACTGTGCAATTTCACGAACAGAAGTCATGATAGCTTCTTTTGAAAATTTTTGACCTGGTTTTGTACGAATAGATCTCAATACTACGCGATCATTGGTCACGTCATTTCCTTTTACTATAATATTGTTGATGGTGAACTGTGCACCTTCATAAACGCGCAAATTTAAATCAATTGTATCGTTATAAATACGCGTTTGTTCAGGATCAATTGAGAATGTCAAATAACCATCATTCATATACAGAGAAGAAATATCATCACTATTTCTGCCTCCACCCATCAATTTAGTCGTTAATTTTTCTTCACTAAAAATATCACCTTTACGGATTCCTAAAATTCTATTTAGGACTGTGTCTGTATATTTTGCGTTTCCTGACCATTTAATATTACCAACATAATATTTAGGGCCTTCGTACACATCAATATTGACTAAGACATTTTTATCATCAACTTTAATTACGGAATCTTGGATAATTTCGGCATCGCGGAAACCTTTGTTTTGCATTTTCGCAACTAAAGTTTCTTTTGCTTCTTTATATTTTTCTTCTTTGAATTTTCCAGGTCCAAAAATACGGAACCAAGCTTTTTGCTTAACACCTTTTAAGTTCTTACGAAGCTGTTTTTGTGTGAATTCCTTATTTCCTGTAAATGTTATCTTTTTAACACGAACTTTATTTTTACGGTCAACATCAGCAATTAATATCTCATTATTAGCTTGAGTAGTATCTTTAATAGTACTAATCTTAATTTCTGGATATAAATAAGCTTTCTCTCTTAAAAAACGTTGAATTGTATTGCGTGTTGTATTGATCAAGTTTTCATTGACAACTTTACCTGCGTTATCTTTTAATCTTTTACGAACTTCCTCTGTTTGACTTTTACTTAAACCGTTAATGTCTATACGGGTTAATCGAGGTCTTTCGTTAACACGAATGTTTAGAAAAATAGTTTCACCTTCTATTTTTTCAGCCCATAATTGGACATCATCAAAAAGTCCTTGTGCCATCATCACTTTCACGACATTTGATGTGGCCTCACTAGGAACTTCAATATATTGGCCAACGACAAGTTTGGAGATGGTAATTAATACATTGTTGTCAAGATGCTGCGTTCCCGAAACAGTAACACCACCAATAATATAGTCTTTAGGGGATAAATAACTTATCTGGTCGGGGTCATTCAGGTTTATAGCAGTTCCATTCACTTGAGCTTGTGCGAATTGTGGTTGGGTACATGCTAAAAATAATATAACAAATAGTATGCGCTTCATTTATAAATTTTTATTGATGCTAAAGTACACCAATCAGTTGTTAATTTTTGTTAATTAAGAAAAATTTAAGAACCAGCAGATATGAAGGTTTAAAATCAGTCAGCAAAGTTACTAATAAAGATTAGATCTGTTCACTTGTTTTTCCAAATCTTCTTTCTCGCTTTTGATAGTCAAGAATTGCCTTAAAAAGGTCTTCTTGTTCAAATTCAGGCCACATCTTATCTAAGAAACAGAATTCAGCATAAGCAATCTGCCATAAAAGAAAATTACTAATTCGATATTCTCCGCTTGTTCGGATTAATAAATCTGGGTTTGGTAAGTTTGAAGTGTAGAGATTTTCCTGAAATACCTCGGTTGTTATATTCTCAATTTTCAGATCTCCTTTAACAACTTTTTCTGCTATTTTTTTTGTTGCTTGGACGATTTCCTCCTGCGAACTATAACTTAATGCTAATGTTAGTATACATTTATCATTGCCGGCAGTTAAATTCATTGTTTCCTGCAATTTTTCTTGACAATTTTTAGGGAGCTTAGATAGATCTCCAATTGCATTTAAACGAACACCGTTTTTTGGAAAGTTTTCACTTCTTTTTTTAACGAAGATACCAGCAACTCCATTAACGCTATTACTTCTAGCTTGGGTCTATTCCAGTTTTCTGTTGAAAAAGCATACAAAGTCAGGTGTTTTACGCCAACCTGTAAGTTGCTTCTAGTGCCTCTCTTACAGCTTTTACTCCGCTTTGATGACCAAAAATCCGTAATTTTCCTTTTTCTTTTGCCCATCTTCCATTGCCGTCCATAATAATAGCAATATGTTGAGGAAGATTGTTTTTGTCAATATGATCTATTATGCTCATTTTCTATTTCTTTACTTCTGCCTATCTCACGATTGGTAAAAACATTTATTTCTAAATATATGCTACAAGTGTATCGATTTTTCGTAAGATAGTTGTTGAAATTGGCCTGATGCCTGTTTTAATTTCAATCGTGTATACTTATTTTAATGTCGTTGTATACAAACTACCACTGCAATTAAATTATTAAATTAGTTTGAAGTGCTACGTCAGATTTCCTTGTATCAGGTGTGATTTTCATTTGAAAAATGTAATTTCCTAATATCCTCAAGAAATTGCGCTTGCCATTAAGCAATTTTTTCTTCATTAATTTTTAAGTATTGCTGCATAAGGATAACTTATATTAACCAGATTCTTTAAAATATCGTGCGGTAAATATAAATCTTTTTGACGAATAGCGGATTACAAATTCATGTTAACGCTAATAATTTCTTACATCTAAGCCCCAAAGTAGTTTCTCCCGGAGTGTTTCAAAATAGCTTTCACCTTCTAATCTGATTAAATTAATATAGAATGGCGCTTTAGTTATTTTTAGTTTGACATTACTTTCTATTGTTTCATTTTTAGAATCACAGCTCAATATATATTTTTCGGAACGACTTTCAATTTCTAATGCTAATTCAAATTCAGATGATATAACTACTGGACGAACATTTAAATTGTGTGGTGAAATTGGGGTAATTACGAAATTGCCACTTCCAGGCATAATGATAGGTCCTCCGCAACTTAATGAATATGCCGTAGATCCTGTTGGTGTCGCGATAATTAGACCATCGGCCCAATAGGAGTTTAAAAGTTCGCCATTTAAGTACGCATTTACTGTGATCATTGCAGAACTATCATATCTAAAAACGGTAATATCATTCAAGGCATAATTACTGTTTCCTCCAAATAATTCTCTGTCAGGCGATTCTACGGCTAATAATGCTCTTTTTTGTATTTTATAGTTTTTAGCTAGAATTTGATCAATTGAAGGTTCAAAATCTGTTTTATTTATGGATGCTAAGAAACCTAATCTTCCGAAATTTATGCCTGCAATAGGGATTCCGGAATTATGGATTAGTGATACTGCTGATAACATAGTTCCATCACCACCCAGGCTTAACATAAAATCTGTGTCTTTTGGCAGATTCTCATTAGAGCTGTAAGTGGAGAAGGTTTTATTACAGTCAAATTGTTTTTGTAGAAAAGTATAAAAGCTGTCGTAGATCCAAATCTCAACATTTTTCCCATTTAAATATTCCAGTAAATGCTTTACATGGGGAATAACTGAAGGACTAAATTCTCTACCATAAATTGCTATTCTCATATTGTACAGTATTTTTTATTCTAGCAGTAATGATTGCATTATTTTGCCAAAGATGAGAAAAAACTAGCGTATTGCTAAATATTGATGTAATTCATGAGTTGTTGGTAACGATCTTCTAAATCATCAAATTCTTGCAGTGTATTGAAAGATGCAATGACTTTATAATTTTGTCGTGCGAAGGAAGATAGTAGAGAAGCGATGTTTGACTTATTTACTTTCATTGTCACAAGCAATGTTGCATTTTCAGGGACTGTTTTTGTTGAACAGTTTAAAATTTGAGCATTTTCTGCTTCAACTAGATGTGCTATTTTAGATAAAGAAAAATCATGTATTCCAATTTCTAAGGTAATAATTGCTCCTATATCATTTAGTGATTGCAATACTGAAATCGTTTTTACCAACTCTAAAGAAGTCAATACTCCTTCAAATTTATTGTTTTCATCTAACACAGGTAAAGTACTTATGTTATAAGCTGTCATTAAACGGATCGCATCGTATGGATGTTGATTTGCCTTGATATAAATTGGGTCAGTTTTTAAATGAACAGAAGCAACTGTATTTTGATCATCAAGGGCATTCAGTAAATCATTTTGAGAAATAAATCCTAAATAATTATCACCATCAACAACAGGCAACAAATGAAATTGGAAATCTTCCATTCGATCTAAAGCAAAAGCAATTGTGTCAGATTGCTTTATCGTCGTGTTTTGTGAAAGAGGAATGTTCGCTATATACATATGGATAATTTATCTGTATACTATTGACCTTAAATTTAGTAAAATGTTTAAAGAAAACCTTTTTTATTAATAAAAGCTTTCTTGCATTAAAGGTCATTAAATTTTTACTTTAACTTTGCACAGTTTATATATTATTGATAATGGATTGTACAAATTTTATCTACTTTTACAAAAGTGCGATTTATATTTTGAATATATAATGAAGTTAAATCATAGTACTGAAATTTTATGAGTGAGGTTGCAAGTCGGAAATTTATTGAAGTTAGAGAAGTAATTCGCAAGAAAAGTCCCAAGTTGATAAAATGGATTCCATCTTTTTTATTAAAGTATTTGGAACGAACTATACATGAAGACGATATCAATGATATTATGACTCGGTTTTCGGACTTGAAAGGTTTGGATTTTGTTGATGCTTTAATTAAAGATCTAGGCGTTAATGTTGAGCTAAAAGGTGCGGCTAATATTCCGATTGATGAAAGCGTTATTTTTGCTTCAAATCATCCTTAGGTGGATTAGATGGAATTGCTTTTATGCATGCTATTGGACAGTACCGTAAAGATGTTAAATTTTTAGTCAATGATATATTGATGAATGTCGGTAATCTTCAGCCGCTATTTATACCTGTAAATAAATTAGGGGGACAAGGAAAAAGTGGGATCGCCGCCATAGAGGAAGCCTACGCGTCTGATAGTGCTTTATTGGTATTTCCTGCGGGTTTAGTTTCTAGAAAACAGGGAGACGGAAGAATTGAAGATCTTGAATGGAAGAAAAGTTTTATAAATAAGGCAAAGAAATATAAAAAAGATATCGTACCTGTCTATATTGAGGGGAAAAACTCTAACTTTTTTTATAATTTTGCAAGGCTAAGACAGAAGATTGGCTTAAAGGCAAATTTGGAAATGCTTTATCTACCTGATGAAATGTTTTCTCAACGCAACCAAACTGTGACGATTGTTATTGGCAAAAAAATATCTTACACACATTTTGATCAATCTAAAGGCGAAAAAAATGGGCTGAAGAGGTGAAGCGATTGGTTTACGGAATGTCTCAAGAAAAATAGAATTATGCAAGAAATTATTGCTCCTGTTGATAGAAAATTGTTAAAGGCAGAATTAGGTAAAGATGCTTTTATACGATATACCAACAATGGAAATAACGAAATATATTTGATTAACTATCATAATGCACCTAATGTGATGCGGGAGATAGGACGATTAAGAGAATTGACGTTTAGAGGTGCTGGTGGTGGAACTGGTTTATCAATTGATATTGATGAAAATGATACATGCGAAGATTGCTACGATCAATTGATTGCCTGGAATCCTGAAGAAGAAGAAGTTGTTGCAGGCTATCGTGTCATCAAATGTGCCAATGCTTCGGTAAAAGATGGTGTCCCAAATTTATCAACAGCTCATTATTTTCAGTTTTCCGAACGATTTAAAACGGATTATTTGCCCTATACAATTGAATTAGGCAGGTCTTTTGTCCAACCAAAATTTCAACCAGCAATTGATAACCGCAAAGGAATCTTTTCTTTAGATAATCTATGGGATGGATTAGGTGCATTAGTGATGATTAATCCAGATATTAAGTATCTTTTCGGTAAAGTGACCATGTATCCGCATTATAATAAAGAAGCCCGTGATTTGTTGCTTTATTTCATGGAGTATCACTTCCCTGATCATGAAAATTTAGTGGTACCAATCCCAAGTTTAAATTGTGAAAATGATTTTTCTAAATTTGAAGGTATTTTCGATGGATTAGATTATAAGGAGTCTTATAAATTATTAAATAGTAAGGTTCGTGCGTTGGGTGAGAATATTCCTCCTCTGATTAACACTTATATGAATCTATCTCCAACGATGAAATCGTTTGGGACAGCAATTAACGATGAGTTTGGTGAAGTTGAAGAAACAGGGATTTTGATCATTATTGACGATGTTTATCCTGTGAAAAAAGAAAGACATATGAATACTTTCGAACGTGATCGGGAGTATGGTAATAAAAAACCAAAGAGAGGCTAAGCCTCTCTTTTTTTGTAATTATTTTTTGCTTTAAGAATCTCTTCTTCTCGAAGAAGTTCTGTTTCTATTTTCAGATCTTGGACCGGATGACGTTCTTCTTCTATTTCCTCCAGGACTAGCGTTATTTGAACTTTGGCCATTTCTGGATGTAGATGATGGTCTGCCAGATTTCTTTGCTGTACCAGCTTTCTTTGGTGCTACACCTGAGATATGTAAAGCATAGGGATGCTTCTCAACTAAAGGGATCTCCATACGGATGGATTTTTGGATATCTAGTAAGAATGCATATTCTTCTTCGTCGCAGAATGAAATCGCTTGACCATCTTTACCTGCTCTACCTGTACGGCCTATTCGGTGTACATATGATTCTGGTATATTGGGTAAATCATAGTTGATTACAAATGCCAACTCATCTATATCAATACCACGTGCAGCGATATCGGTAGCAACCAGTACACGTAGTGTACGATCTTTGAAGTTTTTAAGGGCATTTTGACGGGCACTTTGAGATTTGTTTCCATGAATGGCCGCAGATTGAATATTCTTTTTTGCAAGATCTTTAACGATGCGATCTGCACCATGTTTAGTTTTAGAAAAAACTAACACGTGATTTATATTTTTCTCCTTTAAAACATGGATTAACAAATCTTTTTTATCGTTTTTCTTAACGTAATAAACTTCCTGTTGGATCTTTTCTGCAGTAGTAGATTCTGGAGTTACTTCAACCTTGATAGGATCAACAAGAATATGATTTGCTAATTTCTGAATCTCAGGTGGCATTGTTGCTGAGAAAAATAATGTTTGTCTTTTTTCAGGTATTATTTTAATTAGCTTCTTTACGTCATGGATAAATCCCATATCTAACATACGGTCAGCTTCATCTAAAACAAAAAATTCTAAATGTTTTAAATCGATATATCCTTGACCGTATAGATCTAGTAAGCGGCCTGGTGTAGCAATAAGCACATCAACACCTCTCTTCAAGGCATCACGTTGTGGTTGTTGTCCGACACCTCCAAAAACAACTAGACTTTTAAGTGGAAGATCTTTGGAGTATTGATTGAAATTTTCTTCAATTTGAATTGCTAGTTCACGTGTGGGTGTTAAAACTAATGCACGAATATTTTTTTTCGCAGTTTTAACTTTTGAATAACTTAACATTTGAAGTATAGGAATGGCAAAGGCAGCTGTTTTACCAGTACCTGTCTGAGCGCAACCTAATAAATCATTTTTTCTAAAAATAATAGGAATCGCCTGTTCCTGAATTGGGGTAGGAGTAGTATATCCAACAGCTTCCAATGCCTTAAGGATTGGTGCTATGAGTTTTAAATCTTGAAATTGCAATCTAATTTATTTATTTGTAAGCGACAAAGGTAGCTTAATTTTATGGATTGCAACTGAAATTTGTTGAAACATTTATTTTTAATATGATCTAAAAATATGATTAATACCTACTTATCCTCTTGAAATCCTTCAAAACTTGGGTCAACGATTTCTTTCCATTCTGGATGTTTTTTATATACGCGTATACCAAAGGGCATAATGGAAAAAGGGTGTAATGATGTTCTTTCAGGTATTGTAATGTTTTTTCAATGACAGCAGTTGCTACTCCTTGACCCGCTAATTGAGGGTCGGATTCGGTATGAATGAGCCAAACTTTACTAGGTCTTTCTTTGAATGCGATAAAGGCTTGGTATTCTCCTATATGAAGTTCAAAATGATTTAATTGATCATTTTTAGTTAAAGGTAAGTTGATAAATTCTTCTTTCATGGTTTGTTATATTTTATATGGATATAATATCAATTGCATGCATATTGTTTTGGCGGGTCGAATGATAATGGTGCTTCGGGTAGACAAATAATCTTATTTTTAGCATAAGAGTTTCCTGGTAGCACTACTGGCGATCTCAGTCTGTTATTCATCTTATTTTAGCATGCTTCTTCTAAACCCTTTATATTAATTTTTTTCATCTTGACCAAAGCTTCCATTGCTTTTGGATTTGAAATGAGCATATGAATTCTTTTAGGAATTATTTGCCAAGAAAAACCAAATTTGTCTTTTAGCCAGCCACACATATTTTCTTGACCTCCATTTGCGGTCAACATATTCCAATGGTGATCGATTTCTTGTTGATCTTCACATTCAACGACAAATGAGACAGCATCTGATGGTTTATATGATGGACCTCCGTTAAGTCCCATAAATCGAGTTTTGTTAATTTCAAAAATAACGACCAGAGAATTGGATGAGATGATTTTCCATCTTTAAATACTGAACAGTAGAAGTTTGCTGCATCTTGGGCTTGACCATCAAACCATAAACAATTATAAATTGAATCTGTCATAACTATGGTTGGGTTAAAGTATTATATACCTAAAATACAAATTAATCATGAATAACAGATATTAAATAAAACAAAAAAGGTTAGAAATGAAAATTTCTAACCTTTTATTGTGAGTTGACTACGCGCTTATTGGTAGCCCAATAATTTCATAACCTGTTTTGAATTTTGTTCCTCACCAAAAACTTCGTAATTGAATGTTTCGTCGCGGTTACGGCGAATCAGTACATGCTTTGGAGATGGTAATAAACAATGATGTATACCGCCATAACCACTCAATACATCTTGGTATGCTCCTGTATGGAAGAAACCTAGATATTGTAATTTACGTGTTTTAGGCATGAATACTGAACTAGTATGTGCTTCTTGATTGTAATAATCTTGGCCATCACAAGTAATACCACCTAGGTTTACCCGTTCATATTCAGAATCCCAATTGTTGATCGGAAGTAAGATATATTTTTGATTTAAAGCCCAAACATCTGGTAAGTTTGTAATAAATGAGCCATCAATCATAAACCATTTTTCACGATCATTTTGTAATTTACGACCTAAAACCTTGTAAAGGATACCTGATGCTTCGGCAACGGTATATTTACCAAATTCAGTAATAATATCCGGTTCCATTACTTCATGTTGTGCACAGATCTGCTTGATCCTGTTCACAATTTCATTGACCATGTACTCATAGTCAAAATCATGCACTAATGAATCTTTGAAAGGCATGCCTCCACCGATATCTAAAGTATCTAAGTCTGGGTTTACTTTTTTAAACTTACAGAACAATGTAACATATTTTTCTAGCTCATTCCAGTAATACGGGGTATCCGATATACCTGAATTGATAAAGAAATGTAACAGCTTTACTTTGAAGTTAGGATTGTTCGCAATTTTGTTGTTATAGAATTCTATACTTCTTCGATACGAATACCTAGTCTTGAAGTGTAAAACTGTGAGTCTGGCTGTTCTTCCGATGCGATACGGATACCTAAAGCACATGGTTCATCCAATTCAATTTCATCATCATAGAGATTGAATTCCTCTTTGTTATCTAGGACGGGGATAATATTCTTATACCCATCATGGATCATGTCGATGATATACTGTTTGTATTGGTATGTCTTAAAACCATTACAAATCACTGTAATGTCTTTTTTACTGTACCTTGACGTTCTAAGGAATCGATCATCGGCATATCAAATGCAGATGATGTTTCTAAGTGAATCTCATTCTTCAATGCCTCTTCAACAATATGTTTGAAGTGGGAAGATTTGGTACAATAACAATATTTGTAGGACCCTCTGTAGTTGTGTTTCAAAATTGCGGTTTGAAACAAAATTTTCGCTTGTTGAATTTTTTTGCTGACGATTGGCAAATAAGTAAAACGCAACGGCGTACCGTACGTTTCTATCATTTCCATTAAATTCAAATCGTGGAAATACAATTCGTCGTCGATGATTTCGAATCCGTCTTGCGGAAAACCAACACTTAGGTCAAGAAATTCCTGATAGCTCTGCATTTTTTATTATTTTTGCAAAGATATACTTTCAATATGAATACAAGAATAGCGAATGTGAATTATTTTTGTATTCTATTTCAGGGAGTTGCATATTTTACATAATCATTACATGGCGAATTCTATTCAAAACAGACTTATTGAAGTCACTGTTCAAGCTGTAAAACAGCTTTATAATGCAGATATTTCTGAAAATCAAATTGCTCTGCAAGAGACACGCAAAGAGTTTGAGGGGCAAATTACAATTGTAACTTTTCCTGTTACCCGATTTTCTAAGAAATCTCCTGAGCAGACTGGTACGGAAATAGGTGAGTATTTGAAAACTCATATCTCAGCTATTACTGATTTTAACGTTATTAAAGGGTTTCTAAATATTTGTCTTTCGGATGAATACTGGATTTCTCTTTTAAACGAGACTATCGTGAAATCTGATTTTGGGGTATTTCCTTCGAATGGTAAAAAATTAATGGTGGAGTATTCTTCTCCAAACACCAATAAGCCGCTTCACTTAGGCCATATTCGTAACAACCTATTAGGATATTCTGTTGCAGAGCTTTTAAAGGCTTATGGTTATGATGTCATAAAAGCCAATCTGGTAAATGATCGCGGTATTCATATCTGTAAATCTATGCTTGCATGGCAAAAATTCGGAAATGGAGAAACTCCTGAGTCTACGGGTATGAAAGGTGACCATTTGGTGGGTAAATATTATGTAGTTTTTGATAAAGAATATAAAAAAGAAATAGAAACACTCAAAGTTGAAGGTCAAACTGAAGATGAGGCTAAGAAGAATGCGCCATTGATTAAAGAAGCACAAGCGATGTTACAGCAATGGGAAGCTGGTGATGAGGCTGTGATTGATCTTTGGAAAACAATGAATACCTGGGTATATGCTGGTTTTGAAAAAACGTATAAGCAACTAGGTGTTAACTTTGATAAATATTATTATGAATCAAATACGTATTTGTTAGGAAAAGATATCATTCAAGAGGGTTTAGATAGTGGTGTTTTCTTTAAGAAAGAAGATAACTCTGTTTGGATTGACTTAACTGCCGACGGATTGGATGAAAAGCTTGTCCTGCGAGGCGATGGTACTTCTGTATATATTACTCAAGATTTAGGTACAGCTCAATTGAAATACGATGAGTTCAAGATGAATGATTCTATTTATGTGGTCGGTAACGAACAAGATTACCATTTAAAGTATTGTTTTTGATCTTAAAAAAACTTGGTAAATCTTGGGCAGATGGCTTATTCCATTTATCTTACGGGATGGTCGATTTACCTTCTGGAAAGATGAAATCGCGTGAAGGTACAGTTGTAGATGCTGATGATTTGATGAGTGAGATGATCGAAACAGCGAAAGAGCGCACAGAGGAACTGGGTAAAACGGAGGGCTTGTCTGAAGAAAATAAAAATGCACTTTATAATACCATCGGTATGGGGGCTTTGAAATATTTCTTATTGAAAGTTGATCCCAAAAAACGTTTATTGTTCGATCCGAAAGAGTCTGTTGATTTTCAAGGAAATACAGGTCCTTTTATCCAATACACTTACGCTCGTATTAAGTCTGTTCTTTCTAAAGTAAATTTTGATGAACAGTCGAAAGTATCGGTGCCAGTATCCATATCGGCTTATGAGCGTGATTTGATTATGACTTTGGGTAATTTTCCAAGTATTATAGCAATCTCAGCTCAAGAATTCAGTCCAGCGCAGATGTCTAATTATATTTATGATGTAGCTAAATTGTACAATAAGTTTTATCATGAAGAGACTATTTTAAAGGCAGAAATTGAAGAAGTGAAGAATTTCCGTTTGCACCTTTCGGCTTCTGCAGCAAAAGTTATTGCAAAAGGAATGAGTTTATTAGGAATTGAAGTTCCTGAACGTATGTAATTTATCTCATGATGGCTCAAAAAATCCGTGTTGGTTTAATTGGTTTTGGTATTTCAGGACAAGTATTTCATGCTCCTGTGATGCGATCTATTGCTGACCTAGAATTAGTAAAAATAACTGCTCGCAAAGCGGAGCAAAAATTAATTGTAAGTGAAAAGTATCCTACAGCGTTGGCTGTAGATCATGCTGACGAAATATTAAATGACGATTCCATTGATTTGGTGGTTATTGCTACCTCTAATGATATGCACTATCCTTTTGCTAAGCAGGCATTGCTAGCAGGGAAACATGTGGTAGTCGAAAAACCGTTTACCAATACATCTGAACAGGCTGATGAATTGATCGCATTGGCAAAAGAAAGTGGTAAAATTTTATCTGTATATCATAATTTAAGATTCAACTCAGATTTTAGAACGATCAAAGAGGTGATTAAGGATGAACGATTGGGGCAGATCAAGAATTTTGAAGTTCGTTACGATCGTTTCCGTAACCATCTTAGACCGGGTGCGTGGCGAGAAGATAATCTGCCTGGTTCAGGAATCTTTTATGATCTTGGAGCGCATTTAATTGACCAGACGCTACAACTCTTCGGTAGACCAAATGCTGTATTTGCAGATTTGACTATTCAAAGACCTGGAGCGGGGGCAATTGATAATTTTGAAATACTACTTTACTACCCGGAAATGCGTGTTTCTTTGAAAGGAGGGATGCTTGCTAAAGAGCCGACTCCGCGATACACTGTATTTGCATTAAACGGAAACTTCCTTAAAAATGGTGTTGATCCTCAAGAGGAATTATTACGTGCTGGTGCATTTCCTGATGAAGATCCAAACTGGG
This sequence comes from Sphingobacterium sp. IITKGP-BTPF85, assembly GCF_001006065.1. Lineage (NCBI taxonomy): Bacteria > Pseudomonadati > Bacteroidota > Sphingobacteriia > Sphingobacteriales > Sphingobacteriaceae > Sphingobacterium > Sphingobacterium sp. IITKGP-BTPF85. The sequence continues at coordinate 7,522 of NZ_ASZT02000077.1, read as the reverse complement.
GCAAAGAAGATCCAGCTATTTATGGTAAATTAAATTTACTTTGGAATGGCGAAGATATCGAAGAGACCGTTACTTCGAAATTAGGCAGCTATCCTGATTATTACCAAAATATAGCAGATGCTATTCTTGGGAAAACTCCTCTAATTGTTACAGCAGAACAAGGACGTGATGTTATTCGTATTATCGAACTGGGGATAAAAAGTCAGGCGGAACGCCGTGTCATTTCATTAGATAATGAACTAATAGGCTATTAATATATAAATATGAAGCAATATGATGCCATTATAGTTGGGGGAGGGGCGTGTGGGCTCATGTGTGCTGCTCAAGCTGGATTATTAGGTAAGCGAATTTTAGTGATTGAACGAAATGATAAAGTTGGAGCTAAGATTCTAATTTCGGGCGGAGGAAGGTGTAATTATACCAATTTGGGTACTGACATCGATAATTTTGTGTCTGAGAATGCAGACTTTTTAAGATCTGCATTTAGTCAATGGACGGTAGATGATACATTGAGTTTTTTTGAGTCGCATGGTATATTTGGTGAGGAGAAAACGTTGGGACAATTATTTCCTTCTTCGAATAAGGCTAAAGATGTTGTAGCCGTTTTTACTAAGATCTTATTTGCTACGGATCAGGATATAAGATTAAACACGGTTGTTAAAGCTATAGAAAAGCTTGAGGATGACTTTGTCTTAACAGTGGAAAGTGAAAAGGGCATTCAGCAGTTAACGACAAAGAAAGTTGTTATGGCCAGCGGAGGTTTACCTGTCGCGAAGTTGGGAGCCTCTGATTTTGCTATTCGTACGGCTAAGAAATTTGACATGGCAATTGTCCCTACCGCACCTGCTTTAGTACCTCTAACTATTACAGGAAAGGAGGCTGAATGGTATGCTTCTTTAGCTGGTAATTCAGTTTTTTCTAGAGTTTATAATCATAAGATTAGTTTTGAAGAGAACATCCTTTTTACGCATTGGGGCTTAAGTGGTCCTGCGATTCTACAGATTTCATCTTATTGGCGTGCTGGAGAAGAGTTTTATATTGATCTTTTACCTCGGTTTCAATTGGATAAAATAATCAAAGATGAACGTAATGAAGGTGGAAAACGTTTGGTTTCGAGTATCTTGAACGATTACTTTACTAAACGTATGGTGGAGGCACTGGGTAAATTTCTTCCTTTAGAAACTAAAATAGCATCTTTAAGTAAAGCGGATGCAAAATTGATTATTGATACTATTCATAAATTTAAAGTCAAGGCTGCTGGAGATAAAGGGTACGATAAAGCAGAGGTAATGCGTGGTGGTGTTTCTACTGCAGAGCTGCATGCTAAGACTCTAGAAAGTAAGCGGGTAAGGGGATTGTTTTTGGAGGAGAGGCTGTTGATGTCACCGGTTGGTTGGGAGGCTATAATTTTCAGTGGGCTTGGGCATCTGGTTATGCTATAGCACAAGCACTTTAAATTCAAAATTTCATTCTTTTCTTTATTTATAGGGAATAATTATCAATCTAAATCCTACCTTTGCAGAAGAAGCAAACTGGTTCTACCGCTGCTCCCTTGAGGAGGAGAGGAAAGTCCGGGCAACGCAGAGCAACACGCTTCCTAACGGGAAGGATGCTGTTACAGCAGACAGAAAGTGCCACAGAAAATATACCGCTTTTCGGAGTAAGGGTGAAAACGTGAGGTAAGAGCTCACGGTCTTGTATGGCGACATACATTGCGGTAAACCTCGTGTGTTGAAAGACCAAATAGGTTGCGAAATTCGAAGGCTGCTCGTCTTCTTTTAGTTTAGGCTAAGATTCGTAATGGGTAGGTTGATGGAGCTAGTTAGTGATGACTAGCCTAGATAAATGGTAGAAACTCCGATTTTTTCGGTTTACAGAACCCGGCTTATAAGGTTTGCTTCTTTTTTACTATATTACCAATAATTTAGATAACCTTTAAGGAAGAGTAATAATACTTTTATGAGTACAATATTAATTATTGATGACGAACGGGCAATCAGAAATTCACTAAGAGACATCTTAGAGTATGAAGATTATAATATACTAGATGTAGATAATGGTATTGAGGCCTTAGAGATCATTAAGAAGGAAAAAATTGATCTTGTTCTTTGTGATATTAAAATGAATAAGATGGATGGTATGGAGGTTTTGGCAACTGCCCAAAAACAAATCCAGATCTTCCTTTTATTATGATTTCGGGTCATGGTACGATAGAAACTGCTGTCGAAGCCGCTAAAAAAGGTGCCTTTGATTTCTTAGAAAAGCCACTTGATTTAAATCGTTTACTTATCACGGTAAGGAATGGCTTAGAGAAGGTCTCATTAGTTACTGAAACTAAAGTTTTAAAGAAAAAGGTAACGAGCTATAAAACCAAAGAAATCTTAGGTAAATCTGAAGCGATTAGTCGTATTAAAGAAACAATTGATCGGGTTGCACCTACGGAGGCTCGCGTACTTATTACAGGTGCAAATGGTGCCGGAAAAGAACTTGTTGCACGTTGGTTGCATGAGAAATCTAATCGTGCAGAAGGTCCTTTAATTGAAGTTAACTGCGCAGCAATACCATCGGAATTAATTGAGTCTGAATTATTTGGTCACGAAAAGGGATCTTTTACTTCCGCTATTAAACAACGTCTTGGTAAATTTGAATTAGCTACCAATGGTACACTTTTTCTGGATGAAATAGGCGATATGAGCCTTTCTGCCCAAGCTAAGGTGTTAAGGGCTTTACAAGAGCATAAGATAACCCGTGTAGGTGGTGATAAGGAAATTGATGTGAATGTTCGTGTTGTTGCAGCGACGAATAAGAATCTCTTTAAAGAGATTGATGAAGGGAATTTTAGAATGGATTTATACCATCGCCTTTCTGTAATTCTTATTCACGTACCTTCATTGACTGAACGTGTGGATGATATTCCTTTATTATCGAAAAATTTTTGTGAAGAAATTTGTAATGAATATGGGGTTCCAATAAAAGAAATTACACCTGCTGCATTAAAAGAGTTGAGTAATCTTCCTTGGACGGGTAATATTCGCGAATTACGTAACATGATTGAACGCTTAATTATTTTAAGTGATAAATCTATTACGGATAGGGATGTTATTGCATTTGCAAATCCTTCAAACACGGTGAATGCTATTTCTTCTCATGCACATACGGATAATGGATCTAGCCATACGACTCAAAATGGTGGAAAGGTTGATCTAGATAACTTTGCTTCTTTTCAAGATTTTAAGGATTTTGCAGAGAAGGAGTTTATCAAATATAAATTAGAGAAAAACACGTGGAATGTTTCTAAAACTGCTGATGATTTAGATATTCAGCGAAGTCATTTATATAGTAAGATCGAAAAATTCGGTCTTAAAAGAGATTAGAAAAAAGGGCTTGATAATTTTATCAAGCCCTTTTTAGTAATTCTAAAATCTTGTAAGTTGATATCTCCGTGTAGTCATTGATGTATGCATGACAGGTTGGAAGTTGATCTTTGGTGTGGGTAGATAATACGCCAACTACTGTCATTCCCGCATTCAGACCAGCTGTAATTCCTGAAAAAGAATCTTCAAAAACGACGCAATTTATAGGCTCTACCTCTAAATTATTAGCGGACGTTAGATAAACTTCTGGATGTGGTTTATGATGACTAACATTTTCACTACATAAGATCGAACCCATTTTGGATCGGATATGAAGTGCATCTAAGATTAAATCCATATTTTCTTTAGGTGCAGAAGTGGCCACTCCAGTTTTTAAATCATTTCTCTTGAGGTCTTCTAAAAATTCTAAGTAACCTGCTATTGGTGTGATCTGATCTTTATAAATAATTCTAAAGAGTTCTTCTTTCTCAAACTCTAACTTGATCAATTCATCAGGAGCTATTGTTCTCTTGAAAAAATGTTGCATGATATAGCTATTGTGTTTACCATACATATGCTCCTGAAATTCTTCTTCACTACTTTCAATATTGTATTTTTTGAAAAATGCTTCAAAAGCTTTAGCGTGATAGGGATTGGTGTGACAAATAACACCATCCATATCAAAAATAACTGCGTAATTACTCATAGTGCTAAGGTACATTTTTGACATTAAAATATGATATTATCCTGGTTAAGTTTTGTCATTTGTAACTTAAAAAACTAGGAACAAAAAATAATTCGTATTTGTTTTGCTTGCTTAGCGGGAATTTTAAAGTGATTTATTGCTTTGTTAATGAGTTGTTGTTGTAGAAATGTTGCTATAATGGATAGTGTGAGAATAGCTATCCAATTTAAATACCAGTTTTCTAAATTGATCAAGAATAGAAATAATATATGCCATAGATAAATCCAAATTGTTGAAGAGCCTATGAAATTTAAAATAGGTTTGTTTAATTTTTGAATAGTTGGTTTTATACAAAATATAAGTGAGAAAATACTTACTGCATAAAAAATATAAAACGAATGTGGTGGATATTTCAATGCTCCAATATCAAATGGTATTCCCAGGTGGAATTTAAAATATATCAAGCCTCCAATACTTATCAAAGCACTTATGATAAATAATAGTGTTTTAGTTCTTACATCATAATTTCGGTATTGTGCTCCTAGCATGAAGAAAATGAGAAAACCTAAGCTATAGGTGCCAAATTGATTGAAGTATTTTTGTACGCCTGGTTGAAATAAATCAGTTGAAAACTGAACGACCATTTCATAAATGGCATAATAAATCAATAATTGCCATTTATTTTTAATGACTTTACTGAACAATGGCCCTAGGATGGCAATCATTAAAAAGATGCGTATAATCCAAACATAGCCAAAGCCATCTAATAGCAGATAGCTCGAAATCATAATATCTGGAAACTGTGTGTAATTGATCTTAAAGGATAAGGGGAAAAAGTACTGAATGATGTAAAATATCGATAAGAAAATCCATACGGGTACAACAAGACGCAAAAAGCGTTTCCATAGATAGGTTGTAAAATCGGTTATGGATTTAAAGGTTTGATTTTTGTTCCCAAATAAATATCCTGAGATAAATACCATTAAAGGAACATCAAAGTTTCTGATTTGAAAAATTGTAAAGGGTGGGTTTACATGTGCGAGAATAATGCACAATAAACCTACACTACGTATAATATCCAGTGAATTGTCCCTTTCTACCATCTTTTTTTGCGAAGATAGTGAATAGGTGAAATTTGCAAAGGACTTATACGTATAATCGAAAAAAATATTATTTCTTACTCTGGCTTCTTCAGTAGATCTTGAATTGTTGCGGAAATTATTGCAGGATCTTCACCATCTTCTAAAAGTGAAAAAGCAATATAGGTGGCATATATTTCAATACTGAAAGTTTCGTGTTTGTCAGCAATAAACCCGTCAATTTGTTGTTCGTTACAATCAAAACCAATTTGTTGTAATTCATTAAAAAGGTTTGTTGAAATCGTTGCATGATCTTCGCCACATGCGAATGCAACTAAAACATGAAATAGAAATTTATCGATGATCTCACTATCAGTTTCTTTGAATAAAGATAAAATATGTTTGTAATCAAACCTTGTTTTTGCACTGTTAACAATGCTGTCCCAAATTTCATATTCTAAGTTGCTTCCATACTTCAGCTGTTTTTTTATTTATAATCGGTAATCTAAATATACTCAAAAACAATTAGTAATGAAAGCTTTGTTAGAAAATTTTTATTCGTTATGAAACTCTTTTTTTGCTTTTTACGTCAACAATTGATAAAAAGAAAAAAGAATCTCCCCAATAAAGCAACCCAGCAGTATTCCTAATATTATCGAACCAGTTACTTTAAACCAAGAGGGAGTTTGTATTAATTGTAATTTCATGATGCAAAACTCGTAATTAGATTGGTTTTCCTAATCAATTTTGGTTTCATTAGTTTTATTTGTAGTCGTTTACTGACGTTGTATTTTCAACCTATTAACCATTGATAATTATATCTGATAATTTTTTAAGATTTAGCACTTTTTTTGAGTAATTTTAAGAGAGCAAGAATAAACTGACACATTTAATTTTAAAACCTTTTATTTATGACAATTAAGATTCTTTTATTTTTATTAATGATCGGTTCTCATGCTTCAGCACAAGAATTGAATCTTCTTAAAATTCGTAAAGAGTATTCTTTAGCAGTGAAAGATGAAAGTATTTGTGAAAATAATCTGAATTTACTACGGGCTAAAGCGAAAGAAACGACTGATAGAGGTTATTTAGCTGTTTATGAAATGGTTTTTGCTAAACATATGGGTAATCCATTCCGGAAACTTGGTCAATTTAATAAAGGTAAAAATTTATTAGAGACTTTAATTAAGGAAGAACCCAGTAATGTTGAACTTCGTTTTATCAGGTGGAGTGTTCAAACTCATGCACCTTCTATTTTAAATTACAGCAATGATATCAAAAAGGATAAATCTTATATAATTGACCACCTATATACTCTTCAGCATCGGGATGTAAAAGAAATTATATATAAATATATCAAAGGTGCAAACTCTTTTAGTGAAGATGAATTGAAAGAATTGATGAAATAATGATTTTTAAATTAGATTTCTTTTATAGATATTTTTATAGGTTTAACTTTTATGTTTAAAAAGTCAGTAATGTGACTTTAACTTGATGAATGGTGTTTTATATATTTTTTTATAATTATTATTTTTGCAAAAGATAATCTGTAGCAATTTTATTAATAAATTAATTGTATGGCAAAGCGTAATTTTGTTTCAAATTCCACTGAATCTTCAAGGATGTTTAAAAGTGATTTTTTAGAATCATTGACAAAAGTCCATTGGAGTGTTCCTTTAATATTTTACTTACCAATAATTGGTTACTTTTCATGGACTGCTTTAGGTCCTGGAGATATGAGTATTCTTAGTTATATCCAGTATTTTGTCTTTGGACTTGCTTTCTGGACTTTATTCGAATATGCATTACACCGTTGGGTTTTTCATTATCATCCAACAACTAAGTGGGGTAAGAGAATAGCATTTATTTTTCACGGTGTACATCATGATTATCCAAAGGATAGATTAAGATTGGTTATGCCATTATCTGCGAGTATACCTTTGGCAGCATTGGTTTATTATTTGTTTACTTTCTTTTTTAGTTCGGATATTATATTGGCGTCTTTCTTTTCGGGTTTTATGATTGGTTATTTAATTTATGACGAATGCCACTACGCAATGCATCATGCTAACTTTAAGAGTGGAATTTTTAAACGAATTAAACAACACCATATGTTGCATCATTATTCTGATCCAGAACATGGATTCGGTGTAAGTTCAGCTTTGTGGGATGAGATCATGCGCTCCGGCTTTCCAAAAGAGGATGAAAAAGTAGAAAAAACAGAACGAATCAGTATGGATAAATAATACTTAAAAAACAACAAAAGCCCAACTTTGCAGTTGGGCTTTTTTATTGGGAGAGACTCAAAAGGGAGGCTCCATCACAAAATATAACCAATTGTTTTACTCATTTCCTTTGTTTTTATAAAGCTTTATAAACTTCATAAAACAACAAAAGCCCAACTT
>NZ_ASZT02000076.1:0-24980 GCF_001006065.1 Sphingobacterium sp. IITKGP-BTPF85 | reverse complement strand
TTTAATAACTCCGATTACTGGGGTGACCAACGTGCTCGCGGTAACGGTTTAGAAGATCTGAATCCGGAGGATATTGAAAACATCAGTATTTTGAAGGGTGCTTCTGCAGCAGCGTTATATGGATCTGAAGCTATGAACGGAGTTGTTTTAGTCACTACAAAATCAGGAAAAGCCGGAAAAGGTTTTTCTGTAGACTTTAATGCAACTTATACTCACGACCAAATTGCTTATTTACCTAGATTTCAAGACGTAAGAGGACCTGGATATAACAAAGCCTATAATAATGTAAATCAGTCCGATGATTTATTTTATTATTATGGCGCTGGAGATGCTGTTAATGGTGTCAATAGAGGAGTTATGAATACTAACGTAAATTTTGGTCCTAAATTCGATGGAAAAGATATCATCTCATGGGATGGTCAAGTCAGACCTTACAGTGCTCAAAATTCATATCACAAATTCTTTAATAATCCTAACAACAGTATATTTAATTTAGCAATTGGTAATACTTCTGAAAATTCAAATATCCGCTTTTCATTGACAAGACAGGATAATGAAATGACTGCAATGGATTCGTACAATAAAAAAAATATTGCGAATCTGAACGCTAGTTTTACATTATGGAAGAAATTCAAAAATGATGTAGTCGTCAATTTCATCAATCAACATACACACAATAGACCTTTGTTGACAGATCGTCTTATAAACAATTTCACAGGGATGATATCAACTTTGATAATCCAGATTGGTACCTAAATAAATACCAAACAAGTCTAGGTTATAAATATGTGATTAAAGATCCGAATACACAATCATTGACTCCTGATGAAGATATACGATATTTTGGATATCGTGGAGATGTTCTATCATACATGTGGGATTCGAGAGCAAAACAATATGATGAAAATTCAAATAGATTAATTGGATCCTATACTGCAACTTGGAGTATAACAGATGATCTATCTCTTCGCAGTCGTGTATCTGCAGATGTAACAGCGCTAAGAACTGAGTCAAAACAGCCTAACGAAGTTCCATTGGCATTTGGTAATTCAGGTGGTTATTCCCTTGGCAATCAAAATGCAAACATCTATTATACAGATTTAATGGCGACCTACAACAAACAACTCAATGAAGATATCAAATTTGGTGTTGTAGCAGGATATACTGCGACCCGCACACAAGATACTTATGTTCAAAATGAAACAGATGGGGGACTTGTAATAAGAGATTGGTTCGATACAAATGCGTCTTTAAATCCGGCAAGACCAAATGAGCGTTACAATTATCGCAAAAATATGTTGCGTGACGCAGTATTTGGGACTGTGAATTTTAATTTAAAACAGTTTTGGAATGTGGAAGGAACTTTAAGACGCGAAAGAATCTCTACAATGCATCCTGATAATAATGTTTTATATTATCCATCTGTAAATACAAGTTTTATCCTCTCAGATGCCGTTAAATTACCAGATTTCTTTAGCTATACGAAATTAAGAGGTTCTTGGGGTATAGTAGGTAATTATCCCGATATTTATAAAAGTGCGCTCTATTATAATATCAGAACTTTAGGGCCACAAATGGCTAATGGTTCGTCTGTTATTTATTCAACCCTACCCACATCAGAATTTGGTAATCCTGGTATCAAACCTGAAACCAAAAATGAAATCGAATTTGGTATTGAGACAAAAATGCTAAATGGCCGATTAGGACTTGATATAACATATTATAATGGTCTAGTTAAAGATCAAATATTAAATTATACCTTACCTATTTCAGCAGGCTCGAGCTCCATTCTTGCAAACGTAGGTTCACTCCGAAACACCGGTTGGGAATTTGCGATCACTGGTGCACCAATACAGAACGAGAATTTCAAATGGAATACTGTTTTAAATTTTTCTATGAATAAGAACAAAGTAATTTCTTTACCAGGAAATGCTGAAACGTTATTATTAAGAGACTACGATGGACAAGCAGCTCAGCTTATCGCTAAAGTCGGAGAGACAATGGGGGATATAATGGTACGCCCAGTAAAATTAGATGAAAAGGGGAATAAGACAGTTTCTTCCAACGGTCTTTATCAAATTGATGGAGATAAATGGGTTAAGGCTGGAAACTCGATGCCAAAAGCAGTTGGTGGCTTGATAAATAATTTCTCCTACAAAAACTTTTCACTAGATGTTCTTATGGACTTTAGATTAGGAGGAAGTGTCATGCCTACAGGAGTTAACTGGATGACAAGTAGAGGATTGTTGGAAGAAAGTTTAAATGCTATGGATAAAGAGCATGGTGGTTTAAGTTATTATCAAGCTAAGGATGCTTCTGGAAGAATTGTGGGTATTGCAACAAACAATGCTAGCGGTCCAAATGGAGAAACAGTTTTTCATGACGGTATGTTAATGGATGGGGTATTAGCGGATGGTTCTCAAAATAGTAACATCATTTCTCAAGCAACTTATTATAACAGCACTTATAACTGGGGAGGACCTCAATATTCACAATCTCGATATGAATTATATGTTAAAAAGAACAATTATGTTAAAATGAGAGAAATCTCACTAGGATATCGCTTACCGACATCTATTGCCAATAAATTAAAAGCCAAAAACATTCAACTTTCTGCTTTTGGACGTAATTTATTCTTCATTTATAGATCAATTAAAGATTTAGATCCAGAGCAAATGACAGGTGGATCCAACTGGATTAATGGCGTTTCGAATGCTGGAACAAGTCCAGCAACAAGAACATATGGTTTAATGCTACGTGCTAGCTTCTAATTTTTAAAAAATGAAAAAGTCAATTTTATTCTTAGGGCTAACAATGACTGCTCTATCAACGATAACATCTTGTAAAAAAGATTCTTTTGGAGATTACTACAATAACCCTTCTAAAAGTAAAGAAACAACTGTAGAAAAACAATTCACAGGAATGATCTACGACTTTAGGGCACTTATAATACCCTCATATGGTAATTATTTTGTGACTTTAAGACCAACAATTAATCTTTATATACAGAATTTAGGTTCTATTAACCAGGCTAATCAATTAGTACCAGGCTCTGCTGCAACTGAAGAAAGATGGAACAAATATTATGCTGGCTTAGCACAATACAAAGAATTTATACGTTTGTTTCAAATACAGACAGATAAAGAAAAAGAAGAAAAAAGAATTGCCCTCTTAGCTGCTAAAATAATTTTCTATGACCAGACACAACAAATGGTCGATTTAGTGGGCGATATACCGTGGTCTGAAGCCGGATTGTTAAATACCAATAATGGTGATTACAAAGTCTCTTATCCGAAATACGACAAAGCAACTGATATTTACACTAATATGCTGACTGATCTAAAAACAATCAGTGTAGAATTAAGTGATTTAAAAATACCTTCAACTTTTGCTGGTGCTTTTAGAACACAAGATCTGATCAACAATGGTGATGTTATTTTGTGGAAAAAATATTGCAATTCTTTGCGACTTAGAATGCTAACCCGCGTATCGGCTAGTAGTCAGTTCAGCGCTACTGCAAAAAATGAGATAGCTGAAATCATCAATAATCAAGATAAATATCCTTTGATTTTAAACAATGCAGACAATGCTCAATTAGATATCTTTAACACGAGTACCGATATCAAATCCGAAGATATCAAAGGTGCGTTTGAGGCAGATGGTTGGTTTGCAAATTTTGGCAGCAAACCTATGATTGATGAAATGGTAAATAAATCTGATCCTAGATTACCTATCTTATTCGAGAAAGGTCAAAAATCCGGAGATAAATATATCGGTTTCGATCAACAACTTGGAGAAGCAGATCAATCTGACTTAGCTAGAGGAGAAACTATAAGTTTTTACAACCGACATACCTTGTCTCGCAACAAATTTATTCCTGGCATCCTAATCAGTGCTTCACAAATTAATTTTTTACTAGCGGAGTATTACGATAAAATAGGAAATAACAGTGCCGCAAAGAATGCTTTTGAAAAAGGTTTGAGAGAATCAGTAGATTTGTATTACAACATCTCCACAAAAAGTGATGATATAACAGTTGCCACACCAGCAAAACCTCAACAAGCAAGCATAGATAATTTTGTCACGAAAGTAAATTGGGACGGAGCAACTAATAAAATCCAATTAATTGCCATGCAAAAATGGTTACATTTTAACCTATTTCAAGCTGTGGAAAATTGGTCTGAACAGCGACGATTAGATTTCCTAAGTTTACTATTCCAACCTTAGCATCAGATTTACAAAAGACAATTCCTGTTAAATTGACTCTACCACAAAATGAAGCGACATTTAATGCAGATAACTATAATGCTGTAAAAGCACAAGACAACCCGAATACCAAACTTTTCTGGGACGTTAATTAAAATTAAATAATCTTAACAAAGGAAGCCACGCAAGTGGCTTCCTTTGTTTTGTAGCAATATTTCGTCAAACCTCGTTATCTTTTCAACCAATCAATATACTTATATATGAAAAAGATCATTTACACCTTATCTTTATTATTGAGTCTGTCTGTATTTTCCTGTAAAAATAGCGACCTTGAATATTCAAATCAATTTGAAGACAGCTTTGATAAGTTTAAAGAATTCAAAAAAGAAAGCTATAACTCCTATCAATACCAAACAAACACCTCATTAATGACACAAAGTGCCACAACAACAATATCAGTCATCAATGGAAAAGTAACAAAACGAGAGCATCTCATTCAGCGGTTTAGTAATCAATTTATCTCGCCGGCTACGGGCTGGACAGATGAGAAAATTGCAGCAATTGAAGCAAAAATAACGGATGCATTTAAAACATACCTAACGGATAAGAAGATTACATTAAAAGAATACCTCAGCTGGTCAGAATCTGAAAAAGAATTAGGAAAATATAATGGATTAGGAGCAACTGAAATTATGACACTCGATGACGTTTATACCAAGGCAAAAGGTGAATGGCTTGTAGCACAAGAAAAGAAAAAGATATTTTTTGAAACGAAAAATAATGGGATGATCTCATCATGCGGTTATGTCATAGGAAATTGTCAGGACGATTGCTTTACCGGAATCAATATATCAGATATTAAAACATTAACGAACTAAAAAATAAAACCAAAAAGACTCCTGTACTTCGTTTAACATATGAAAAAGTGCAGGACCAAATAAACTTATATGAACAAACTATTCTTCTTTTCTATAATCATACTAACTATCCTTTCTTCTTGCAATAATTATAGACCAGCACTATTAACATCAACTCAGATTTTTAACGAAGGTCAGGTACCTTTCAAACAGTGCCACGCCTCTACCATCGAACAAATTGGAAAAGATAGCCTAATTGCCGCCTGGTTTGGAGGTACACATGAATCCAATCCCGATGTTGTGATCTGGACTTCACATTATATTAATGGCAAATGGCAGACCCCTGTGCAAGTTGCCGATGGAGTCCTTGGAGACAAACGCTATCCAACATGGAACCCTGTATTTTATCAACATCCAGCATCGGACAGCCTATATCTTTATTATAAAATAGGACCTAATCCTCGAGAATGGAAAGGTTATTACAAATATTCGCTAGATAAGGGCAATACCTGGTCAACAGCGAAAGCATTACCCCAAAACATTTTAGGTCCCATCAAAAACAAACCCATCACCCTAAAAAATAGTACTATCCTTTCCCCTTCAAGCACCGAGTCAAAAGACGAAATTTGGAAAGCTCATTTAGAGATCAGCGCAGATAGAGGTAAAACGTGGTCAATTGTTAACATTAACCATGATAGCCCCATTCAGGTGATCCAACCGAGTGTTGTACAACATGCAGATGGAAAAATTCAAGTCCTGTGTCGCAGTAAAGAGAATAAAGTCATGAGCTCCTTTTCCAACGATAACGGAAAGACTTGGCAACCTTGGCAAGCTACAAATCTGCTTAATCCAAATGCGGCAACAGACGCAATACGTCTAAACAATGGAAAATTTATGATCGTTTATAATCCCGATCTTGCCGGAAAAGATTGGTGGGAAGGACGTACGAAACTACGCGTGGCATTATCTAAAGACGGTCTGAATTGGAAAGATGCATTGATCTTAGAAGATGGTAAAAAGGGGGATGAATACTCCTACCCGACAATAATACAAGATGATGATGGTTTGATACATATTACCTATACCTGGAATAGAAAGAATATTAAACACATTGTATTAAAATAAAATTGGGGCTGTCAATAATAGACAGCCCCAATTTTATTTTACATCCTAAACGAGTAGGATCATTAAAGATGCAAGTATAGTATACTTTCCGAGTGTATTATTTTTCCTACAAATAGTCCTTCTTCAATTCCAATGTACCTTCCAGTCGCACATCATCAGATCCTGCACCAATCAGTAATTTAAATTTTCCCTTCTCAGTTTTCCACCGGTTATCCACAGCCCAAAGCTTCAGATCCTCTTTAGTCAATTGAAAAGTGACCCTTTCACGCTTACCAGCCCCAATAGACTTACGTTCAAATCGTTTCAATTGTTTGATAGCTGTAACTACTGAACTAACCTCATCCACAACATAAAGCTGAGCCACCTCATCACCGTTTAACAGTCCTTTGTTTTCTACATCAAAAGAAACCGTACACGCAAAATCGTCTGCACTTTCCTTCACATCAACAACAAGATTAGCATATTCAAATTTACTGTAGCTCAAACCATGACCAAAAGCATATAAAGGCTTTGCAGACATTTCTACATAATCATGATGCTTAGGTTTGTTATGGTTATAATGAACGGGTAACTGTCCTACAGAACGAGGTACTGAAATAGGCATACGTCCAGCAGGATTATAATCTCCGAAAAGAACGTCAGCTATCGCAAGTCCACCCTCCTGCCTGGGTACCAGGCATTCACAATAGCTGGGATATGTGCGGCCGCCCAATTCAGGTTCAGAGGTCTTCCCATAATTGTTACAAGAACAATAGGTTTACCTGTTTTCTCCAAAGCCTGCAACAATTGCATCTGATGGCCCATCATATCCAAAGAGACGCGGTCAAAACCCTCGCCACTTTCCATATCACTGACAGCGTTGATATCCACATTGGCGGCACCCGTAGCTTGATAAGTTGTTTTAAAATCACGCGCGCTAGAACCTCCTAATACCACTACAACCACATCCGACAATTTTGCTGCGGCAACCGCATCTTGGATATTACTATTTAAAGTATCACGAATAGCACAGCCCTTCACATAATCAATCTGTGTACCTTTACCTACCGCAGCACGAATACCAGCCAGTACCGTTTTCACTTTACCATCGGCCTGTGGAGCAGTATAATCTCCCAGTTGATTATACGCATTATCTGCATTAGGACCAACAACTGCAATACGTTTAACCGTTTTCTTCAGAGGCAATAAATCTCCTTCATTTTTAAGCAATACGATAGACTCCTGAGCTACTTTACGTGCTATAGTCACATTTTCAACAGTAGCAACCTTTTTTGCAACCAGTTTTTCATCCACAAAAGGACGGTCAAATAAACCCAGATTAAATTTCATACGCAGTACACGTGCCACAGCAGTATCAAGAACTGAAGTTTCTACAAGACCACTATTGACCGCCTCCAATAAATTAGCACCATATCCTGTACCGCTCAAATCTACATCAAGACCGGCATGTATACTTTGTGAGGCTCCCTCTGCGGCAGTAGAAGCTGTAGCGTGTCCTCCGTTTAATCCAGAAATACTTAATAAATCGGATACGACAAAACCGTTAAATCCCCAATCTTTACGCAATACATCTTTCAGTAGCCAGGGATTTGCAGAGCAAGGAATACCATCAATACTGTTATAAGCCGTCATCACAGAACCTGCTCCTGCGCGAACAGCTTGTTCAAAAGGATACAGATAATGGTGACGCATTGCTCTTTCACCGACAGAAACACCTTCACCATTATGACCACCTTCAGGAACAGCGTAGGCAACAAAGTGTTTAAGTGTACCAATTATTTTATCTTCTTTCCCAATGACATCGCCTTGGAAGCCCTTCACCATCGCCCTTCCCATCTGCCCGATTAAGTACGCATCTTCACCATAAGTCTCTTCTGTTCGTGACCACCGTGGATCACGTGCTAGATCCAATACAGGACCATAACCATTTTTTCCACCTACAGCGTAAGTTTCCTTTGCAATCGTAGCCGCCATCTGTTCAATTAAAACTGGATTCCAAGTACTTGCTTGACCAATTGCTGTAGGAAAAACAGTAGCACCGATAGCCATATGACCATGCGGAGCTTCTTCAGATAACAACAAAGGAATACCTAAACGTGTACTATCCAACATATAACGTTGAATCGCATTTGTAGCTCGTGCCGCTTCCACAGGGCTCAAACCATTTAACAGCGTTTTTTGAGTCCACGGATCAGCACGCAAGGTTGCCCAGAGCAGACCAATATGCTGCTCCTGAACTGCTTTTTTCAGTTTTGCACTTACACCGATACCCTTAGCCCTCTTCTCATACATCTCCCAACCCAACAATTTCGACAATTGACCAACTTTCTCCTCCTTAGTCATTCTCCCCAATAGGTCCTGAACTCTTTTCTCTGTCGGAAGTTTACTGTTTTTATAAGCTGGCTGCTGCGCCTGTAAGTTTGGAATCGCTAGAAATAACATTCCACTAAAAAATATACTGCTAAGTTTCATTTAAGATTGTATAAAAGAGACCATCGGTCGGTTTGTAAACCCCTAAATTAACGTTTTAGCATTAGAAATCAGTAATACATCATAATAATATTACTAAAAGTAACAAACATAAAAAAGGACGATTTTGATCGTCCTTTTTTATGACTAATGTAAACGCGTTATAAACGATCCTCTTCCTACCGTAATCTGATAATAACTTGACCAAAAATATCCTTCTCTTTAGAATGGATTATAAAAAATATGAGCTTTTCTCAAGGTCTCTTAAATTTTATAAAGACGAGTAGTCATTTCAAATCTTTCCATATAACGAATAACTCAATCCTTCTCTTTATAACTCAATATTAGGCTCAGAGAAAATTTTGTTTTTTTCAACTCCAGCAGAACGCCTTCACTAATTGGATGCATTCACGCGAATATCAAATTATTGAGCCTTCACCCCTTTAAAATAATATTTCACGGGCCTAACAAAAGCCGCAGGATTATTATTCTGACTCGTTAACACCAGTTTATCCCCATTAACCACTACGGTATAGGAAGAATACTGATCTTGATTTGCAAATTTAATCGTACCCTTTTCTTTATTAAAAGTAAAGCCTGTATTATTCTTATCTTTGAAAATAAACTCCTCAAAAGCTCCTTTATTCGCCTCACAGACTTTCACCCCTTTATCCAGATTCAATTGATTTGACTTTTCCTGAAAGATAAAGCGGTAACTGTTATCCATTTCGCAGTCATCTAGATTATAATCGGTTTCCTTCGCGTTCCCTATAACAGGATGCCACACATATGCCCCCAATCGAACTTGAATATCTTTCGAAAAGTCAGGATCTGGAGTACCACTATCTTTTGCACAGCTACTAATTAAAGCCAGAACAGCAACACCATAAAAATTTTTTTGTCATAGTTTATATATCGTTAGTATAAAGATAACGCAAATAAGTGAAGGAGTGCTACAGCTTTACGTAAACATAACATGATAATTCAACTGTTAGGTCTCAAACTTTTATTTTTGTAACTTATCGTCATCCCCCATCATAATCTGATTAATACGGTCTTCCAATACAGATTTATGCCAATCCTCCAGCAGTTTTTTAGTTTTCTCAAGAGCATCCTTTTCCCCTGCTCTCATAATCATAGCCCACTTTTCCCCAAATTCAAAGTAAGCCTGCAATGCTCCTTCCGAATCCGTATATTTAATTAAATACTCTATCATAAACAAATTGGCCCATCGATCAGGATCCAATGGAAAGCACATGTACGCCGCTATATCAACTTTATCAACAAAAGCCTGAATAACATTTTCAGGTGTGAAATTAAAAATATCACAAAATTGTTTAAACTCATCAGTGAGCTTAATATTCTCTAAATTCTTCATATCATTAACTTAAACTGTTATTTTCTAAATAGTTATTTAACCATCCCTGATAATGCGCTTTTCTCTCGTCCACATCTCTACAAAAGAAATAACGCTTATTCAATTCTTGAATTTCCATCATCATTTCTCTGCATGGTACCGAATCTTGAAATTCCTTATCACGTATACTACCGTAACCATCAAATACCCTAATAAATACACCTAAAACTGGGTTATAGATGGATTTATTTAAATGTATTCTCGCTAGATAATCTGGGATCGCCACACATTGCATGATACCATTCAAAAACTGCGTTGCCGAAATACCCGAAACAAGTGATCTAAACATCAAATCTTTATTTAGTGTTATCTTGGTTTCTTCATCCAGATAAATGACATTCTTTATCTCACAATCTTTTGAAAAAAGATCATAAAGTTGATTCGTCAACAGCTTACCCTTCATTCTCCTTTGCGAATAACTGTAGTTTCTGTTCATGGCCAGTTTAATTTGCCTCTGAACTAATTTCACCCCCTTATCGCGCTCTATTGCAGTTAATTCAATATTCAATTTATGTTTATCCTCTTCTTGTTTTGGAATCACATAATCGAAAGATTTAGTTACCAAAGAATACACAGATTTGTCATCAAAATGCAGGTCTATGTAAGAAAAATGATTTACATAAAGCTGTAAAAAGTCAGCCACTTTAATACCAAAAAGCTGACAAGCGAGTTGAAAACTTTGTGGTATAGCAATAGCCTCTGAATCCATATTTTTCATAGATTTTTAGTTTAAAAAATAATAACTTCCGTTTATTTATGCAGGCTATACCGATAACTATAGCTATTTGCTTTGCTTCTTTTTAGAGGAGCAGTTCCCTTCCTACCCCAGAGCAAATCCAACTCTCTCTTAAAATAAATAACAGGAATCTTATAATCCTCCAAATGGCCGTCAAGGCAATCCTTGATTTGTCTAGCTGTCCTAGGTCTTTTAAAATAATCGGTGGACAATATCGCTTCAAAAAATGTTTGGCATACACCCCGTTCAAATGAACTTGGACTTTCAGCATCTTCAATTCTTTTGATATTTAGATTTTCCATTAATCTAAAAAAAGAAATGCTTTCAACTGCATTAATAAAATAATCCATTTGGTAGTATCTCACCCCATTCTCCACCCAGACCCCAAGTTCAAACTCATAACTGGTTTTGTCATCATAAGATTCAAAACTTAGCTCCTTTTTTTCAAAAACCCAAGTTAGGTGAGTCATCAATTCTAGATTACTCATAGATATCTTAAACCGCTCTAATTGATATACAAAGTCATCATCCTGTCCTAATAAAAATGAAAGCTCTTCAGGACTGTAATCGCAACTTATTCGATGCAACAGCAAAAAATAGATCGAACTTGCATACTTCATCGTTGAAGAAAAACGATGCTTCTCCTTGTCACTTTTAAATAATTCTATCATATTAAATCACTCTTATTTCACAGAACTAAAACAATAACGATCATCTACAATGCGCACCACTATTTTTCCCTGCTGAATCATTTGATATAAGCAGTTTTTCAAGTGTCTCGGGTAAATGATCAATTTCGACAAACCCGTATGCCGCACATTTTGAAATAATTCCC
Organism: Sphingobacterium sp. IITKGP-BTPF85; assembly: GCF_001006065.1. Lineage (NCBI taxonomy): Bacteria > Pseudomonadati > Bacteroidota > Sphingobacteriia > Sphingobacteriales > Sphingobacteriaceae > Sphingobacterium > Sphingobacterium sp. IITKGP-BTPF85. The sequence goes on along the minus strand of NZ_ASZT02000076.1, from coordinate 13,335 downwards.
ATGACGATTTCCCTTCTTCAAATTCCCCTCTCGAGAACAATCCTTCCAATCTAGAGCGCACATGAATCATGGCATCAGACTCCAGTAGAAGATTAATTTCCGGCTTCCATTCTTCTAGAGAAAGCAAAGGAGTAGCAGGTTTATCTTTACCCCGCTGAAACGTCCAGCCTAATTCGATTTTATAATACCATTTAATCTCATCTTCGACTACTTTAACACGAACAATACGCTCTGTAGAACCTTCGTACGGTTCCCTAAAAAATTCCATCGGCACAACTTCCGAACAAGCATAAATGCGATCCAGTAAAATAGATTGAGATAATAAAAATTTAGAAACCTCAAATAATTTTTCAAAATCCAGATAAGCATGATCAGGCTTACCTAATAAAAAAGAAAGATCCTGAGGACTCCACCCTAACTTTAGTCTCCGATTAAAGTATGTATACCACAATTGAAAATCGTGCGAATACATCATTCCTGAATAGGAACTCTTAATCATCATATCACTTTTCATAGTTTAAGTTTATAATAGTTATTCAAATAATTTCAGCAGGTCATCTTTACTCAACGATTTCATCAGATTCGCTTCATCCAAAATCAATCCGTCAGCCACACTCCTTTTACTCGCCTGCATCTCCAAGATCCTTTCTTCCACCGTATCCTTACACACGATTTTGTAAGCCATCACATGTTTATCCTGACCGATGCGGTAACAACGGTCTATCGCTTGCGCCTCTGCGGCAGGATTCCACCAAGGATCCAAAATATAGACATAGTCCGCCGCCGTCAGGTTCAACCCCGTACCACCAGCTTTTAAGCTGATCAAAAAGATCCGGCAATCATCCTCATTGTGAAACCTTTCCACCGCCTTCTGCCGATCCACCTGGTTCAATTTACCATCCAAATACGCATAATCTATACCCCTTTCAGCGATTCGTTTTCCCACCAATTGCAACATAGACGTATAAAAAGAAAACAATAAAACCTTATGCCCTGGCACAACCTCATCCAAAATTTCATCGATATAATCCAATTTCACTGAAGAACTCGTTAACACCTCCCCTTTAATCAAGCTCGGAGAATTACAGATCTGCCGCAATTTACTGAGCGCCTCAATAGCCAAAAACTTAGACTTCGATGCATCTTTTCCTTTTAGATTCTCTTTCAATTCCCCCTTAAAAAGTTTCCGATATCGATCATAAACCTTTCTTTGGTCAGGAAGCATATCCATATAAAGGACAGTTTCTGTTTTTTCAGGAAGATCAAGAGCCACTTGTTTTTTAGTGCGGCGAAGTATAAAAGGTGCGATCACCTTTTGAAGGCTTCCCACAGTTTCCTGTACAAGATTTTCATCCTTAACACCTTTATACGTTTTATTAAAATTTCGATAATTACCAAAAAACCAGGATTGACCAGCATCATTTGTGAATAGATATCCTGAATCCCATTTTCAATAGGCGTACCCGTCATCGCGATCCGATAAGATGCTTTTATCTCAGACAAACATTCAAAACGCTTTGAATTCCGATTCTTCACAGCCTGCGACTCATCCATAACCAGATAGCTAAATGTCGTCATTTCAAACTCTTCCACATCCGTCATCAACGTACCGTATGTCGTCAACAAGACAGTCCCCGCTTCTAACTCCGCAACAGGCGCTCGTAACTTCCCATGATAAACTCGAACCAGACGGTTCGGCGCAAATTTTTGATATTCCTGCTCCCAGTTAAACAACAACGTATTGGGCAATACAATAAGAGAAGGAGCACCTTGAGGATTTGCATGATAATAATACTCTAGCAAAGTAATTACCTGCAGGGTCTTACCCAATCCCATATCATCCGCTAAAAGACCACCCCAACCAAACTCATTCAAAAAAGCCATCCAGCTAAATCCAACCTGTTGATAAGGACGCAAAGTTGCCAACACAGTATCAGGAACATCCAATAAAGGAATCTCATCCATATTCATCAATTTCTCCCGGCGTTCTCGGATGCTCCCTTGAATAATTTTAGGATCTATCTTTTCCAAATTAGGTTGCAACGAAATAAGCTGTACCGTATTGAGCACCAAGCTGTCTTCATCCCGAACCGAACTTAAAAATAAAGGCTTATAGAGATGTCGAGCCTCTTTCGTTATAATTCCATAAGAAGAATCGGGCAATCGAAATACTTGCTGTCCCTCCATGATCAGATCTTCAAAATCAGAGATTGTCATAGCCTGATTGCCAAATTTAAGAGCCAACAAAATTGCACATTGATTATTTTCAAAATGAATATTCCGTACCGTACAATTGAGCTGATGTTGATAATAGGAAGTACCAACTTGAAGTTCCTCAAGTACAATCAAGATACCCTCCGACTTACACTTATCAATAAAATCATGTAACCAACTACGATGCTGAAGTAAATCAATCGGGATAAACCAGTTACTATCAGCCATAGATGATGCCAAAGAGGGATGCTGTTGCAAAATAAAACTTCGAAATTCCTCCTCTTGTATCTTGTCGCGCATAAAATAAGTAAAGTCTTCCTGTTTCGGTGCAATTACCAAATTAGCATCCCATTTCAGTGGAAAAGTTCCTATATTTTCATATACAACATGTGCCTCCAGATGAAGAAAGTTATCTAGCTCACGAATCGTCAGCATCCGCTTAAACGCAGGATCGTAGAGAACATGTCTCCTCTTTATTTCCTGATGGGAGTGAATCTCAAGAGAACAAGATTTACTCAACGGAACAACCAAATCCGTCAAAAAATCAGCGTACTGCTCCGGCAGAGCCGTGACAATAAAGTCAAAAGCCCGAAAGCGGCGCAACAGATATTCCATTTCAAGATTATCGATAAAAAGCACCTGAGCATCCCTGATTTTTAAGAAAAAACAATTACTGACATCAAGAAATGTGGGATTCGTAAGGAGTACCTCATCAAAATACAGCTCTAGAATAAGTTTTTGATAAAAGTCTTCATCATAAAGATGTGCTTTAACGGTTAATCGATCCCCAGCCAATATAATATGGGCATGGGCTAAATGATCTGCATTTTTAATGTTGATCTGATGCGCATAACGATATGGACGCCAGGTCTTGATCATATTAAACTTAATTGGAAATAAAGAACTGCCGAGCAGATCTCTCCAGACCTGTAAAATTAGGTGCTTATTCTTGAGATAAGACCGCCCTACAAGATTCTTATTACGCTTATATTGTTCCTGAAAAACCTTGTCCTCCACTATGATAGAAACAATTCTTCTGCTAAAACTTTCTAAATATGCATCATACGAGTTTAAGGGAAGTACAGTATCTCGTTCCTCCAATAAATAACTCTTCGTAAAGGAATCACCATAGGTATACCTTGACTTAAAAGCAAGAAAAACAGGAATGCCAAAAGCAAGAAAATCTAGTGGAACAAAAAACTTAACGTTCTCATGTTTCTCGGCTGGAATATCCGTAGCAATACGACCACTTGGAACGTCAACCGGTTGCTCATCATATCTTGAATAAGGCATCACATTAAACATTCTCCCATATGTAGCATGGTTAACGACTTTCAATTCGATACTGTTATACGAGTCTTCTATTTCAAAATCCATCATCTTGAGTTGCCAAGGCAGGAGCTTCTCTAAAAATTTTGGAGAAAGGCCTTTAAAGTAAAGCGTCTTATCAGCTGATATTTTGTCGTAAAGAAAACGGGCTTCATGTGTACAAAGTCCCTCTGCCTTTTTCCCACAACTACAATTAACTTCAAGATAATCACGACTTACTTTAATCTGAACAACCTCCTCCACACCAGATTTACGAATCTCAAAATGTGGTGGTATACCATTTACATGAACTGTTATCCGCCCGGAATAATCCGTCCCAAAAGACTTCCTTTTACAAAACTGTAAAAGATATTCCCTTCCCATTTTAAAAGGATCTCCATCCTCCCAAGGAATCTGAAAAGGTTCTGATGACTTCCGTTTAGGCAAAGCAGTGGCTAAGGAGAGCTCTTGGCTATCCTGTACTTTATTAATTCCCATAAATTTATTGTTTGTTGTTTATTCCCTAGCTAACTTGCTCGATACGCTGTTCTATAGATTGAACGACGGCTTTTAACAGTCGTTCATACAATTCAACCACAGCACCAGCGCACGGTATGATTAAATTTTTATGCTGATCATCCATATCCATTGCCGCACTTTTCCACCAGATCTCCTGAGGTTTTAAAATGATGGAAAGAATCAACATATCGAGTTCATTATCATTCAGAATACCCTGTATTACATCGGTACTGGCAATAGCAGACCACTCCATGAGATCCAATAAATCAGTATTTTTAGGAATATATCCGACAGCACATCGCAGATAGGTCTGTATACCGATACTGTACAATTCGCGCAATAGCAACAAAGCGGTGTCTGCCATCAATAGAGGAGAGTTTGTCATCGTTAATAATAGGTTACGCATGACAACAACAGCGTTTTCCGATATGATTTTAATTTTCTGAAATTTTGCAGTCCAATTTATCACCATAGGTACCAATTGAGAATTGAAAGTGGACTTTTGCCTCAAAATCCAAGACTTCTGCCAGACAATGCTCACAAACCTGCCTCCAAGAGTCAACTGCTTTTCCACATAAGGCAAATCAAGAAATACAACCGAAGCGCGAACATCACCCACTTTCCTAATCTGAAATGTATATGGTGAGTTCCGTTTAGTAAGCACCACCAGAAAAAGTTCAACTTTGATACCATTCTCCTCTTGAGCAACACGCTCTTGAAAAGGATTACCATGTGATAAGCCGTCAGTTTGATAGTTGACCAATAAGATCTGTTCTGGATGACAGCCTGAATACAACTTATCAAGAAGTAAATTAGCATCATCCTTATATTTTTGTGGCCATGGAAAACCTGAAAAATTTTCCAATGTAGCAGGCCCTGAAACTATTGGATGAGATTTTTTAGCCATAATAGCAACAGTATCTTTAGCTACCGATACAGCAGCAGCACGATCACTCTTCTCCTTAATATATACCGCTACGCCATTCCAAATATAATCAACCATACTATCCAAAGCCTGGCCAAATGCCTGACAATGCGCCAGTAAAAACTCAAATTCCTCTTCTAAAATATCGAGACGATCCTTTTTCTTCAAATAACTATGACAAGTATCCAATAACCGCAACAAAGGTGTACTATGGGCATCATAAGTAAAAATCTTAAAAAGTCCAGGTAAAGTGCCCCGCATCAGTTTAAGAATATGCTCCAGATTTTGTGCTTTACCAATCGTTACACCCGCCATGGTTTGAAATCCTTTTAACCGCAACACAATAAACTGATGCAACATGGCAGTTGCTTGAAAATAATCCGTTTTAGAATGAAAATTGTAACATGCGAACATAAATTCATCGGCTAAATTTTTGCCTTTAGCATAGTCTACATGAGACATTTCCATTAAACTGATCACGAGCTTACCCCCTAAAATGGGGCTCTTTTTGCTGTCTGCCTGATAAAGCAGGTGTGCAGGCAAAGAAGCATACGTAAAATAAAGGCTTCCTTTTTTCAACTGATTACTCCACTCCCCTGTCCAGATCACATGGAATGGAATATCGGCATATCGGCCATACAGAGGCGGATAATAGGTTCAATACTTTGAACAGAGATACCCTTTATAGGATTAACAACTAATAAAAGATGTGGACTTTCGACGCTATCATTGAGAAAATTAAACAAAAAAATACGATCTAAATCAATCCGCTGAACCAATCGATCGACCAATAATTGGGTGTTAAGTTGCATAATTAGAGATTTAATAATAAATAATTAGTATAGATTTAATATACAAATATATATTAAATATTGTAATATAAAATTATTTGTATATTAAATCTATACAAAAAATATGAATCACAATAACATCTATACTTTACAGCTACATAGTTCAACTTTGGCTTTACAGAGATTCACCAGAATCTTTACGACTCACAGATGATCAACAGGCTAAATAAGCAAGTGTATCGGGCACTCCAATCAAATCCCGATCAATTGTCCGGAAATATGTCTATGGAACGCGCAATTCTCAAACGGTTAGTTGGATTTCAATTCAATGAAAAAAATCATTTGGAAGACTACTTATAACTTGATCCGGAGCTCTTCTTAGATAAAGATGAACAACTCACCATACGGTTCCACGAATTTGATGTGCTAAAAGCGATTTAGGATGACAAAAGATTGTCTTAATTACCTGATTAGTTTTATAGATAATCAAGATAAACATTAGAACGGGAACATCCTAATACCATATGATAACTAATACCAATTTTTAACCAATCTTTAGACAGTAATCAGTCATTATTGATACAGTCTACACTGAGTGATCACTGAGCAAGTACTGAACAAACACTGAACAAGTAATGTTAAAAGACATAATCTGGTAATCATCTGATCTTCGTTTGCTCCCTAAAAATTAAAAGAGAGGAACCTACGTTTGTGTAACGGTACGTTTTCAATTTAAATAAAATGTGCTCAGGTAAAAATCGGAAATAGTTATTATCCTATTAAACAAGAAGTAAAGAACAAAAAAAGCAAATCTTTACTCCTAAACGTCCATAGAACAGTAGCCAAAATCATCTATCACTAGCCCTACGTAAGATTTTTTCACTATATTAGTAAGACATAAGAACTGAAACCTTTATGCTACAAAATGTGAAAAGAATTTCAATTACTTTTTCTTTATTATTAACGTTAACATTCACGGTTTTTGCCCAGGAAAATCCTAAAACCAAATGGTTTAGTCATGATCGCTTCGGGATGTTTATACACTGGGGGCTATACAGTGGTGCAGAAGGATTGTGGAAAGGCGAAAAACTACGCTATATCAACAATTATGCGGAATGGCTCCGCTATAGAAACCGGGTTTCTAAAGATGAATATGGTGAGTTAGCGAAGCGCTTCGTATGGGATCAGATCAATCCAGAAGAATGGGTATTGCTTGCTAAAAAAGCAGGTATGAAATACATTATCATGACGACTAAACATCATGACGGTGTAGCCATTTGGGATACCAAAATTGGAAACTATAGCCTTAGCAAATTAAGTGGTAGCAATCGGGATATCATAAAAGAATTAGCAGCGGCATGTAAAAAACATAACATGAAGCTAGGTTTTTATTATTCACATTGGATTGACTGGGAACACCCATATGCCTGGGATCATAATCAGGAACTCACAGGACATGTCACAGACACCCAGTACAATCAGTATTGGCAGGAAAAAGTAATGCCACAATTACGTGAACTTTTAACAAACTATGGCGATATCGCACTGATGTGGTTTGATATGTGGATTCCATATCAAAAATCAATAATTAAAAAAGAACAGCTTGAACAGGTTGTGGAGCTTATCCATACCTTACAGCCCAATTGCCTGATCAATTCAAGACTTGGTCTACCGACCGACGAAAAAAATATTGATTTTGAAACCTTCGGCGATAATCAATTTGGAACCTCATACATTCAACACCCGTGGGAAACACCAGGTACCATTGCACATTCGTGGGGCTACAACGGTCAAGAAAATGAATGGAAATCAACCAGTCAAATCTTCAATTCGCTGATTTCAAATGTTAGCTTAAACGGTGGATTTACCTTAAATATTGGACCTCGTGCAGATGGTACTGTACCTTATGAAAGTGTATCAAGACTTGAAGATATCGGTAAATGGCTCAATAAACATGGAGAAAGTATCTATGGGGCAACTGGTCTAGATCTAAGAGCAACCAGCATGATTGGGGGTATTTAACAACCAAAACTACAGGAAAACAAACAAATGTATATGCTCAGGTGTTTAATTGGCCACTGGATCGCGTGTTGCGGATATCAGGAATTAAAACTAAACCGGAACAGATATCCATTCAAGGTACGACAGATCATCAGAACTTAAAATTTGAACAAATTGGTGGCATTCTGCATGTACATCTTCCCAGTAAGCAAACAGACAACTATGTATCTACCATCGTAATACATTACAATGAACCATTGCAATTGGATAAAGATATCATTGCTGAGTCCACTTTTGGTGGTTTTGCTTTAAATAGTACTAATGCACAAAACAGAGAACAATTAAAAGTAATTCGCTATGACGGAAAAAAACCTAACCATATTCAAACAGCTGGAGAAACCATTGCCTGGGAGGTAGACTTTCCTGAAGCAGGAACTTATAAAATAGATGTATCTGCACATAATCCTAATACAGATCCTGTAGAAATTAAGGTTCACACCACTAACGAAACAGCTTCAGGAAAACTAACACCAAATGGAAAAATGGTAGTAGAACCGAACGAGAATAATTACACCGATGAGTTTGTGAATACTTCAATAGGTACTTTTCATATTCGTCAAACAGGTAAACAAAAGATCACGTTCCAGACAACTGGAAATCAACAACTTTGGCTTAACAGTATTTGGTTAGAAAAAATTAAATAAATTTAGGTTATGCATAGCATATCAGACGATTAATATACATGTGAATAGGTAGTGTTGCCATTAAATTTCAAGAAAATGTGCACATTTGCATGCATTAACATTAGAAAAACAGGTTTTCTCAACTAGAATTGCGAATGGAATTTCACAATCAAGCATTGGACAAACAAAATATACTTCTAGAAACTTTAGGTTTTGAAGGATTAGTTGCGCTTGATGTGAAGGGCATATTTTGGCATTAAATAATCAGGCGAAATCCTTATTACCTTATGACAAAATAGCACATAAAAAAATACATGAGGCGTTGGTCTTCTACAGCAAAGAAGGTCAACATCCGATACACCCCAATGAATTATCATTTTATAAGACATTGGAGAATGGTGCGGTACAGCGTGATATGATCTACGGTATCACAACAGAAGATAATACGTTTATCTGGCTTTCTTTCAGCTCTAAATTAATACCTGATAGACCTGATATCCACATGCTCATCAGCATTCAGGATGTTTCCCCACTCGTCAATGAAAACAAAAAATTACTAGATAGCAAACAAGAACTTCAACTTTTAATAACATCGCTCGATGATATTGTATTTGAAGTAACCAAAGAAGGAGTTTTCAAAAACTATTGGACCAGCGAACCGGATTTATTATTTTATGAACCAGAGGAATTTTTGAACAAAAATATTGCAGATCTATTTCCTTCGGAAATGGCCGAAAAAACATTACCATTGATCAATAAGGCGTTAACCTATAACAAGGTTTATCATATGGAATTTCCTTCTCCTTTTGATACGCATAAAGGTAGATGGTTCAAATTAAAAATTAAACCCATACATAAAGCAAAAGATCGTGTAGCTGTTGTTGTCTCCGATATTTCCCAAAAAATTAAATCGCTTGAAAAAATTAGATATAATCAACATAAATTTAACCAAGCTTTTCATTTCTCCGGATTAGGGATATCATTGACAAGTATTCAAGGTTATTGCCTTGATGCAAATAAAATGCTCACTAAAATTTTAGGTTTTTCGCAAGATGAACTATCCTGCACCAACTTTTTTGATTACACACATCCTGACGATATCGATAATGATTATCAGCAACGTCAACGATTGTTAAAAGGAAAAATAGACAGCTTCACGTTAGAAAAACGGTATCGTCATAAACTCGGCCACTATGTATGGTGTTCAGTGACCACCTCGGTCGTACATAACCAATCCAATGAAGTATCTTTTTTTATTGTTCAGCTGCAGGACATATCGGAATGTAAAAAGAATCTTGAAATTTTAGAAAGGCAAAAGAAGGAAATCGAAATTGTCAAAATCGATCTGGAAACGAAAGTGCGCCAGTTGGAAGAGTTTAATCATATTGTAGCCCATAATTTAAGGGAGCCGGTAAGCAATATCCACATGCTCATCGATGAACTGAAAGATGAAAACAGAAAAGAAGTTAATACAGAATATTTTAGACTACTGAAAAGTAGTAACAACAGTCTAACAGATACGTTGCAAGAGCTATCAGAGATATTAGAAATTAGTCAAAATAGAAACGTAGAAAAGGTGAACTGTCATTTTCCCACCATTTTTAAAAAGGTATATGATCAATTTTTAATAGAAATATATAGTAAAAAGTAATCCTGACAACAGATTTTGAGATTGAGTATTTACAATACCCTAGAATATATCTCGAAAGTATTATTTATAATCTGCTTAGCAACGCACTAAAATACACCGTTCCCCGTGTTCAACCACAAATTCATATCAGAACATATCAACAAAATAATTCAACCTTACTGAGCATCCAAGATAATGGAATAGGTATTGACCTACCTAAATTCAAATCGCAAATCTTTATGTTTAGAAAAGTTTTTCATCGTGGCTTTGATAGCAAAGGCCTAGGTTTATTCATCACACGCTATCAGATTGAATCTTTAGGAGGTAAGATCGATGTTATTAGCAAGCCAAACAATGGCACTACTTTTTTAGTAAATTTTTTAGAAAACAACTAAATGGGATCAACCAATACTATAAAAATAAGAACTGTCACCCTTGTCGATGATAATGCTATTTTACGCGTTATTTTCAGTAACATGATCAAGAGTTTTCCAGACTTTCCGCTACAGATCAACTTATTTGAAAATGCGCTAGATGCATTAGAGTATTTTGAAAATAAAAAGGAAAATCTCGACCCTTCTTCAGAAATAATATTTGTCGATATTAATATGCCCTTTATGACAGGTTGGGAAATGATGGATAAATTAGAAGAGTTTGGTCCTGACTTTTTAAATCTTTTGAACATTTATATCATAAGTTCATCCACAAGTAAAAGCGATAGGGAACAAATTCAAGACTACCCATTCATTGATGGGTACATATTGAAACCTATAGACAAACTTAAATTGTATGAACTGATCCGCAAACTGAATAATGAAGCATAACATGATGCTATTTATTTAACCATACTTCCGACAAATTAAAAAGCGCTACTTTATAAATCTGTATCCAGATCCTTAAGTAGCGCTTTATTATCGCTTATCGGGTATCCTATATACTAATATACCGACAGCTCATCCACAAATAACCAAGCCGGAGAACCCGCACCACCAGATCCTGCAGGAATCTTATTCAGATGTTGCACTTCAACTTTAACAAACTTAGCATGCTGCTTTTCAAATGATAATTTGATGGTTCCTTTAGATTTAGCGATCACTTCTTTTCCCACCTCTTGTACTAAGGTGAAATTTTGATTATCCTGGGAAACATAAACTTTAACTGCTTGCGGATAGTATATCCAGCTCGCATTTTGATCAACGACATTCAGTTCCACATTTGAAAATGAAACTGGCTCAGCCATATCAATCGTAGCCACTAAATCTTTACCATTAAATCCTAACCAGTTTTTCTTAAAATACTGTTTATTGCCATAAACACCATCCACCAATGTTGCTGTACCGTTCGCTTGATATGCTTCATTTGGCTCATATAGCAATTGAATAGATTTCCCTGTAGATTTACTAATGACAAAATCCTGCTTCAATACTGAACCGACCATACGTGCAGCACTAAAATTTGCGGCATTGATGGTCATTGTTCTATCCACTACAACAGGCTCCTTATAAACGGCACTTTGAACAGTCGGTGCTGTTCCATCTGTAGTATAGCGAATCGTATTGTCATTTTTGATTGTTGACAATTCATAATACATCTTTCCGTCTCTGGAAACGATATTACCATTCAATTCAAAAATAGCTTTACTATAATTGATCTTTTTTCTGTCCAGATAAGCAAACTCATGAATCACCCTGTTTTCGAAAGATTTATAGGCTTCCGGTTTTGATGTTCCCCATGCCACTTCAGACAAAGCCAACAATCGAGGAAACAACATATATTCAACATGTTTAAAATTTGTAATATACTCCGTCCACATATTGGCCTGTGGTCCTAAGATATGCTTTGCTTCTTGCGCATTCAACTCCTTGGGTATCGGGTTGAAGCTATACACTTTATCCAAGCGAAGTTCAGCATTAAAAGCCAAAGGTTCAGATTGCGGATTCCCCTGATAATAATCTAGATACATATGACTTACGGGAGTCATGATGGCATCGTGTCCTGCCTTTGCCGCGTGAATACCACCTTCAATACCTGTCCAGCTCATAACTGTGGCATTTGGAGCCAAACCGCCTTCTAAAATCTCGTCCCAGCCGATAATATCTTTACCCTTTGAATTAATGTATTTTTCCATCCGTTTGATGAAATAAGATTGCAGCTCGAATTCATCTTTTAATCCTTCTTTTTTAATCATTTCCTGGCAATGTGCACAGGTTTTCCATCTTGTTTTAGGGGCCTCGTCGCCACCGATATGAATATAATGACTTGGAAAAAGTGTAACAACTTCATCGATCACATCTTCCAATAAAGCAAAAGTTTCCTCCTTAGGACAATAGATATCATCCATAACACCCCAGGTTGTACCTACCTGAAAAGGACCTCCTGTGCAAGAAAGTTCAGGATATGCAGCCAATGCAGCTTGAGCATGACCTGGCATTTCAATTTCAGGGATTATTTCAATCTGCAGTTTATTTGCATAGGCAACAACATCTTTAATCTGTTCCTGTGTATAAAATCCGCCGTAACGGCCATCTTTAGTTAATTTAGAATCTTTCACATCATCTGTCACTGCACGGTATGCTCCGATAGCGGTAAGTTTCGGATGACTTTTGATTTCAATACGCCATCCTTGGTCATCTGTAAGATGCCAGTGAAACTTATTCATTTTATAACGCGATAAATAATCTAAAAATAATTTCACTTCATCGGCAGTAAAAAAATGTCTGCTGACGTCAAGATGTGCACCACGATAAGTGAACTTCGCATAATCTTTAATTTCCAAAGCAGGAATACTTCCACTAGCTTGGTTCTCCTCCACAAGCTGCAACAAAGTTTGAACAGCATAAAAAGCGGCACTTTCTGTAGAAGCAGCTATGAAGACACCACTAGGATCTATCTTTAATTCATAATAATCATGCTTTTCCGAGACAGTATTGTTGATTTTCTGAAATCGGATTGGTCCCGATTTTTAAGAGTAACTTTCGTCTGTAATAAGCCTTCTAATTGATTAGCCAAATATTTTGCTTGGGTCTCAAATGCCCCTGCTCCAACGGTTAGATTTCCTTTTAAAGGAAAGGAACCTTGCTTTGATATCTCCAAATGTTGAGGCATCGGTATCAGGTTCTTCTGTGCGAATAAGACAGAAGAATAGAAAAAAATAAAACTTAAAAATAGGATTTTACGCATGATAGTGATTTGGTCTTTCAACAAAAGTAGCATTAATTTTAAAAAATTAAAACGTTATAGCATGCCCGTTACATTAAACTAAAA
>NZ_ASZT02000075.1:0-25033 GCF_001006065.1 Sphingobacterium sp. IITKGP-BTPF85 | reverse complement strand
TTAAAAATAGAAAAAGCGGATTAATCCGCTTTTTCTATTTAATAAGCTGGCCATTCTTTTCTTTCCAATCTTTCATGGAACCACTATAATTTTTAATCTTTTTTATCCCTGCTCTATAAAGGAGTGAAGTGGCTATAGTAGCACGATCTCCTGACTGACAGTGTAAATAAAGTTCTTTGTTGGTGTCAATTTTATGAAGATTTTCGGTTAACGTTCCCACGAATAAATGTGTTGCATTTGGAAGATGTGCAGTTTTAAATTCATTCTCATTGCGAACATCTAGAATTTGTGCATTAGGATTATTTAAAGCATTATTCATTTCTTCGAAATCAATAATTTTCTGCTTTTCAAGAGGTAAGCCAAGTGTCGTTATTGTTTCGGGAGTGATAAAACCAATCGCCTGATCAATACCTATGCGCATTAGTTTTCGTGTAACGTCTTCTAATTGGTCTTTTGAAACAATGAGTATAAAAGGGTTATTATAATCTAATATCCAGCCAGCCCAATTGCTGAATGCTTTGTTATTTTGAATGTTAATGCTATTTGGAATAAATCCTTTTGCAAACTCTATTTTATGGCGTGTATCAATAACTGTTACATTATTTTGATAGTGCGATACAAATTCATTCGTCTCTAATTCTTTGTAATTGGGTACGGATGTTAATAATGGACGCTTGATTTTGTTGAGTTTTTTCATCATTGCAAAATACTTTGGTGGTTCTGGCTGCCCACTTAACAGTTCTTCTACAAATCCCACTTCATTATTTCCAAATTGTAATGCCCAGTTTCTGACTTTTTCATATCCGACAGTTGTACTTGGGACTGCGCCTAAAGCTTTTCCACACGCTGATCCTGCTCCATGTGCAGGCCATACTTGGACGAATTCGGGAAGGTTGGCAAATATTTTCAAGGATTCGAACATTTGATGTGCTCCAATTTCTTTTGTGCCAATAAGTCCTGCCGCATTTTCTAATAGATCTGGACGACCCACATCGCCAACGAAGACAAAATCTCCTGTAAATAACATGACGGGTTCGCTCGTTGCTGGAGTATCAGTTAATAGGAAACTGATACTTTCAGGCGTATGTCCTGGTGTATGTAGTACTTTGAAAATAAGATTCCCTAATTTTATTTCATCTTGATGCTTTAACCCGATATGATCAAAATCATACTGCCACTCTGGCCCTCCTTCATCAGATAGATAGAGTTGAGCTCCTGTTAGCGATGCTAATTCTAATGATCCCGAAAGATAGTCGGCATGAATGTGGGTTTCTGCGATATGAGTTATTTTTAAATTGTTTTTTTCTGCAATTGATAGGTATGTGTCTACATCTCTTTTAGGATCTATCACAATTGCTACGCCTTTGGCTTGACAGCCAATAAGGTAACTTGCATGTGCTAATGATGATTCGAAAATGTGTTGGAAAAACATAATTTATTTCTTTATAAATTTATAAACTGACTGATTTCGGTACCTGCTATGGCAATGCCTATTGCTCCAAGAAAGTATCCAAATACTACTTTTAAATTTTCTGGCTTTAATTTCGTTTTCAATTGGAATCCAATCATCAATCCAATCAGTGTGATTCCTGTAAAGATAATTAATATTGCCCAATTGATTTGATCTAAGTGTCTGAAATTGCTGAGTAGACCGAATGTGGCGTTAATGGTAATAATGAATAGGGATGCCGCCGTGGCTTGTTTAATGTTAATTTTCATTAATAATACGAGTGAGGGTACGATGATAAATCCTCCTCCGGCCCCCACCAATCCAGTTAATAATCCAGTGATAAATCCGATGGTTATTAAATGAGCTATAGTATTGCGTACTCTTCCAGAATTATTATTATTATTATTTCTTTTAAGCATTACAAATGCCGAGACTAAAATCAGTACTGAAAAGAAACTCATAATAATCTGATCTTTCGAGATAGTACTCTGATTGATAGGGATACTATTGGGAATATTTGGAAGTATATATTGCTTCGTAATGTACACCGCTAGCAGCGATGGAAGAATAAATAATGTTGTTGTTTTAAAATCAATTTCTTTTTTGAACACGTGTCCAATGGAGCCTATTAGTGATATTATGCTAATGGTAAATAAAGAATAGTCAAGTGCCTGGATGGGCTCTATATGAAATAAGTAAACAAATATAGGTAGTGTTAAAATACTGCCGCCACTGCCCATAATACCCATTGTGAGACCTACAGCTATTGCTAATGTGTATCCGAGAATGAGTGATAATTCCATCATATTATTCCTTTTTTTTCAAAGGTATGGCCTTATTAAATCATAAAAGGTAACATAAGTTACCTTTGAGTGTTTTATTTTATTCATTAAAGTAGCCGGATATTATTCCTTTGCAATAGAATCCTCCCTTGGTTTTCTAATGATTTTAATATGCGCGATACCACTACACGAGATGTATTGAGGTCATTGGCAATTACTTGGTGTGTGATGTCAATGTCTTGTGATTGAATGATTGTTGCTTTTTCTTTTAAGTAGTTCATGATCCGAACGTCCATTTGCAAAAAAGCGATGTTATCGACGGTTGTTAGCATCTCATTGAGTCGATTGGAGTAGCTCTCCAAAATAAAATTTCTCCAGGATTTATAATGCCCCATCCAGCCATCTAGATATTGATTGGGTATCATAGCAACTATAGTGTCGGTATCAGCAATTGCTCTAATTTCACTTTTTTTTGCCCCAACACAACAAGCTATAGACATGGCGCAAGTATCTCCTTTTTCTAAAAAGTATAATAACAGTTCACCTTCTTTTTTGTCTTCGCGAATAATCTTGATGACGCCATCTAATAGAAGTGGCATAAATTTAATATACTGACCAATGTCTATGATTACTTCGCCTGCTTTAAATTTTTTGACGATGGCAACTTGTTCGATTTCTACGATCAATTCTTTCTCAAAAATTCCAGAAAATGCTTGTTGAACTGTGATCATTTGTTAGTGTTTAATGAGGTAACTTATTTCTTAAAAGGCCATATAACCACGTTCCCAGGAGTGCAAATACCAGTACAATTCCCATCGTCCAATATCCTGCTCCTAGGAGTGTAAACATTGGTCCGGGACATGCGCCGGTGAGCGCCCAGCCTAACCCAAAGATTGTTCCTCCAAGAAGGTAGCGTGTGATACTCCTGTTTTTATCTATGAATTGAATATCTTGGCCACTCGTATCTTTGATATTCTTACGTTTGATTATTTGTACAATTATAATTGCTGTGGTTAAAGCTGTACCAATTATTCCATACATGTGAAATGATCTGAATTGGAACATTTCATATATGCGGTACCAGGAAGCGGCCTCTGACTTATACATGATGATACCAAAGAGTATTCCAATTAATATAAATTTTAACTGTTTCATAAGGATTTAGAAAATAAGTGGGAATATAAATTGAACCATGATAATCCCGCCAATAAAAAAACCGATAACGGCAATCAATGAGGGCAATTGAAAGTTGCTCAATCCGGAGATGGCATGTCCTGACGAACATCCTCCAGCATAACGGGTCCCAAAACCGATTAATAAGCCACCAATGCTTAAGAGTAAAAATTGAAAAAGTGAGCCATCAAATAGAAACAGACGGTCGGGCATATATCCTTGTAGATTTTCTATAATACCTAACGATTGAAGGTCAAGGACACTTTTGCTGTTAATATCAGGTGTGCTCCCATCACTTAGATAGAAATGCGCTATGAATCCCCCGATTATAGTGCCTAGTACTACTAATAGATTCCAAATCTGTGATTTCCAGTCAAACCGGAAAAAAGAGCTTGTTTTACCTGCCCCTGCTATTGAACACATTGTTCTTAAATTATTGGACATCCCAAAATCTTTGCCCTGTTTTAGTAATAAAAACATGATAAGGGCAATCAATGGACCTGATATATACCAAGGCCATGGTTTTTGAATAATTTCATACATAATAATCAATCCTGATGTGACACAAAGTAAAGGAAGAAAAAAGAGAAAGATTGTAACTTTAGTTACAATCTTTCTCTTTTTATGTATTTGTTACATGTCGTAATATTCTATTTTACTGTCTTTTAGTGATTGACAGAGATTCTTGAGATCATCTTCCGATTCGAATAACTTATTTCTCCAAGCTCTGACGTGCGCTCCGGTTTTTAATTTAATGATGATAAGATTGCCTCCCGATCGTCTTAAATTACGCACATAGTCTATGGTATTGAGCGGTATGATTTTATCAGAAGTGGGATCTTCTATTGTTAGAGATTCATTGTCAATAGTCCAAACTGTTGGTTTTCTTGAGCATTTTACGGCAATATACAAGACAAGAGGCAATGAAAATAAGGAGCCCATTATTTTTACTACTTCGGATAAAGCAGTCTCGATACGATGTAAACAAGAGCTAGGACAAATAGCATCATGAGCAACATATATCTGCCCCGGTGTAATGTTGCAATCTTAAAGCTCAATTTTTCCATGTTATATTTTTAATGCAAAGAAACAGAAACCTGAGCTAAAACAAAAATGAGACAAGTAATTGCCTCATTTTATTATTATTACTCTGTTTCCATCTTTTGGACGAATTTTCCTTTATGGTCGATATAAAAAAATCTTCTCCATTTTCTGAGACTAAAGATAACCCAGAATCGAACGGAGCTGCGTACTGATATTTAATGGGCGTGACAGGTTTGCCTTTTAAATCAATGAATCCATATTTTTCGTTCTGCATACAAAGCCAGAGATTCTCCCCACCGTTTGTTATAAATTCGAAAGCTGCACTAAGTTTTTTCTCCTGATGGTCAACTAGGTAATATAGTTCTTCTTCTGATATAACAGCTGTTCCATTTTGAAATTCGTGAATGAGTTTAAATTTAGTAGGAATGATTATCTTCCCAGTCCTGTCAATGACACCTGATCCAGTTTTTGTTGTTACGATGGCATGTTCATTGTCGAATTCACGGGCATAGCTGTATAATGCAGGAATAATGATACGAGCATTCGTATCCATAAATCCGTATTGGTCATTTTTTGAAAATAATAATGGACCATCTTCCGTTCTTGCTAAGTTTTCATATTGACATGGGATAACTTCTTTGCCTTCAAGATTTAATAGACCATAGCTATTGTTAGAATCTACAGCTACGGCATATCCTGCAATGTATTCGTGAATAATGCTATATTTAGCAGGTGTAACTTGATTGCCATCCTCATCGGAGATACCAATGTATCCGGTGTTTTCGTCAAAATAGGATACTCTGTTTTCATCTAATTGAGTAGGTTCAAATGTGAATTGTTCTTCAGCTTTTTCGATAAGTTCAAAATCAGCAGGGATTTCAAATAATGAAGGATTTATTTCTGATGCTGTCACTTTAAAAGCTTGAATTCCCATTTCATAGGCTGATATGGATAATGCCGCGCCGGGGATCTTCTCTAAATAACCATATTCTCCCCAGTACATTTTAGGGAGAGCTTTTGTATACCAGACTTCAATAATTGGATTTCCTTCTTCTTTTTCAATTGGAAGTGTGATGATGGCTTTGTTACAGTTGTAGCCTGCAATTGATTTGGATTCTCCTGTTATAAATTCAACCTGTAGATCAGCTGTTGAGATGGGGTCTTCAGTATCAGTGACAGTTAATTTTCCTGATAACAGCTCCTCCTCATAATAGTTTTCATTATCGTAATCTAATGTATAGGCTTTGTGTTTGTTAAAGTCAGATATCTGAACTGTTTTATCCATAAATTTATTTTCTACTCGTAGGAAGTCGCGAGTGGAATAAAGATCTGCTACAGATTCTGCCTCTGCAACTCCGCCCATATGGAGTGAAAATTGAATTTTATACATTTTCTCCTGTGCATTGGAGAAATTAACAAAAATTAATAGCAGGATAAGTGTTTGAAAGTGTTTACTTTTCATTGTTTTTTCTATGAACTGCGAAATTATGCATTTTCTAAATTCTTTTAAGGGGTAAAGTTTGTTGCTGTGATTTTTTCGTTACAGCATTTCTTCAAATTGCTGTTTTAAATCGTTTCTGTATATTTGAAATTCAACCAAAACTAATTCTTTTATAATTCATGAAGAAGACCGCATTATTAATAGTTCTCTGTGTAGCAAAGGTGCTCGCTTTTGCTCAACAAAAGCCAAATATTGTTATTATCATTTCGGACGATCATTCGTACCAGACAATTGGTGCCTATGGTTCTACCTTGGGACATACGCCAAATATTGACAGAATGGCAACAGCAGGTATCCGTTTTAACAAGGCTTATGTAACGAATTCGATCTGTGGACCGAGTAGAGCTACTTTATTAACGGGAAAATATAGTCATAAAAACGGCTTTAAGGATAATGAAACATCAAACTTTGATCATAGTCAAGATTTGTTTGTTAAAGACTTGCAAAAGGTAGGTTATAAAACGGCCTGGATTGGAAAACAGCACTTAGGTAATGAACCTCAGGGTTTTGATTATTTTAGCGTGTTGGTGGGGCAGGGACATTATTTTAATCCGACTTTTGTGAACGCAAATAATCAAAGAGAGACGGTTAATGGTTATGTGTCTGATATTGTTACGGATAAGGCAACTCACTGGTTGGATTCTTTAGATAAAAGTAATCCATTTTGTCTTGTTATAGGCCACAAGGCTACCCATCGTACCTGGATGCCTGATCCGCAAGATTTTGGCAAAAATGATGAAAAGGAATTTCCTCTTCCTGCAAATTTTTATGATGATTATGAGGGACGATTGTCTGCCGGGGGGCAAGAAATGTCAATTGACAAAGATATGCAGATGGGATATGATCTTAAAATGTACAACTCTGTAGCGGAAATGAAGAAGGAAGGCAATTTTTCCCGTATGAATGACGATCAGTGGCGCAAATACTTGGCCTATTATAAGCCTATCAAAGAGCAACTGGATATGAAGCAACTTTCTGGAAAAGCTTTGGCAGAATGGAAATATCGTCGTTATATGATTGATTATTTGAATACTGCTGAATCTATGGACCGTAATATTGGTCGCATGCTGGATTATTTGAAGGAACATGACTTGGAGAAGAATACAATTGTTATTTATTTGTCGGATCAAGGTTTTTATATGGGCGAGCATGGATGGTTTGATAAACGATTTATGTATGAGGAGTCTTTCAGGACTCCGATGATTGCTAAATTTCCTGAAATGATTGCCAAAGGGACGGTATCCGACGCTCAGATTATGAATGTTGATATTGCTCCAACGTTGCTGCAGTTGGCAGGAGTGAAGAAGCCCCAGGAGATGCAAGGTCAATCATTCGTTGATGTGCTCACTGGAAAAGATAAACGGGGACGTCAAAATTTGTACTATCATTATTATGAAAATGGAGAACATGCTGTTTCACCTCATTTTGGTGTGAGCGATGGACATTACAAACTGATCCGTTTTTATAAACGTGTCAATTCTTGGGAGTTATATGATCTTACTCAAGATCCATCTGAAATGAAAAATATTTATACTACTGCTCCCGCAAAGATTGTGAAGGATCTGAAAAAGAAATTAAAACGTGAAATCATGAAAGTGGAGGATCATGATGCATTAACTATCTTTAATAAAAAATTATAATGAAATTGGTAAACCACTATATTATTAGTCTGCTGACTTTAGTTGGCTCTGTTACTCAGGTAGCGGGACAGCAACAGAAACCTAATGTTGTTCTGATCTATGTTGATGATCTAGGATATGGCGACCTAGGAAGTTATGGCGCTACAAAATTAAATACCCCCAATCTGGATGCTTTGGCTTCGGAAGGAATCAGATTTACAAATGGTCATGCTACGGCAGCGACTTGTACGCCGTCTCGATATTCTCTAATGACGGGCAATTATCCATTCAGACAGACAGGTACAGGTATTTTACCAGGTGATGCTAAATTGATTATTCCTCAGGATAAAATAACGTTACCCAAAGTATTTAAAGATGCGGGTTATCAAACCGCTGTGATTGGGAAATGGCATTTAGGACTTGGAGATCAAGTGGATAAGGACTGGAATGGTAGTATCAAACCAGGTCCTTTGGAAGTTGGCTATGATTATTCCTTTATCTTTCCAGCTACTGCCGATCGTGTGCCAACTGTTTTCTTGGAAAATCATCATGTACTTGGTGTTAATAAGGCAGATCCGATAATGGTTTCTTATAACAAAAAAGTAGGTAGTGAGCCTACTGGTAAAGAAAATCCGGAGTTGCTGAAGATGAAAAATTCTCTTAATCATGGTCATGATAATACCATTGTGAATGGCATAGGTAGAATCGGATGGATGTCAGGTGGCAAAGAGGCTAAGTGGGTTGATGAAGAATTAACGTTAACATTTGCAGATAAAGCGATCCGTTTTATACAAGATCATTATCAAAAGCCTTTTTTCCTTACTTATAATGCCACCGAACCACATGTGCCTCGTATGCCTGCGACAATGTTTAAGGGTAAAAGTGGATATGGTTATCGCGGAGATGCTATACTGCAACTGGATTATACTGTTGGACAACTGGTTAAAACATTAAAAGATAATAACGTATACGAGAATACGATTATTATTTTTTCTAGTGATAATGGACCTGTGCTGGATGATGGTTATGATGACGGTGCTGTTAGTCAGTTAAATGGACATAATCCATTTGGACCTTATAGTGGTGGGAAATATTCTGCATTTG
The DNA here is from genome assembly GCF_001006065.1 of Sphingobacterium sp. IITKGP-BTPF85. Taxonomy (NCBI): domain Bacteria; kingdom Pseudomonadati; phylum Bacteroidota; class Sphingobacteriia; order Sphingobacteriales; family Sphingobacteriaceae; genus Sphingobacterium; species Sphingobacterium sp. IITKGP-BTPF85. The sequence goes on along the minus strand of NZ_ASZT02000075.1, from coordinate 16,360 downwards.
AAGCGGGGACGCGTGTTCCTTTTATAATCAGCTGGCCAAAAATGATTAAAAAGGGTACTACATCGGATGCTTTAGTTTGTCAGGTTGATTTATTGAGCAGCTTTGCTTCTTTTCTGAATGTTAAATATCCTAAAGGGGAGGCTGTTGATAGTGAAAATACTTGGAAAAGCTTTATGGGTAAAGATCTGGTAGGAAGACCTTATCTAATAAAAGCATCAGGTACTTTGAGTGTATTAAAGGATAATTACAAATATATTAAGGCTGGTAAGGGCGCAAAAAGAAATAGCCTAGTCAATATTGAGCTTGGAAACGACGAGGTTGATCAATTGTATGATCTGCGCACAGATAAAGGAGAAAAAATCAACATTGCAAAAAATAATCCTGAAAAAGTCAATGAGCTGAAAGCGATTCTTGAAAAGGAAATGAATAAATAATTGACGGGGATTAATTTGATAGCTGGTATAAAAAACGCATTGCAGGATGTCATTTGCAAAAAAAATAATAGAATGGTATCATGATCATCAGCGTGATCTGCCTTGGCGAAATACAAGGGATGCTTATAAAATATGGTTGTCTGAAATTATTTTACAGCAAACCCGTGTAGAGCAGGGCATGCCTTATTACTTGCGGTTTGTGGATCGATATGCTGATGTTTTAGCTTTTGCTAACGCTTCTGAAGATGATATTTTGCATTTATGGCAGGGACTTGGGTATTATTCCCGTGGCCGAAATATGCATAAGGCTGCAGGAATTGTGCGTGATATGTATCAAGGTGAATTCCCTAAATCGTATGTAGAATTAATTAAACTGCCGGGAGTTGGGGAGTATACTGCAGCGGCGATTTCTTCTTTTTCGAATGATGAACAGCAAGCAGTGTTAGACGGAAATGTTTTTCGTGTTTTATCTCGTTATTTTGGTGTAGAGACGGCTATTAATACTCCTGCGGGTAAAAAAATCTTTACGCAATTGGCAAAGGATAATCTTGATCGAGACTATCCGGCATTGTATAACCAAGCGATTATGGATTTTGGTGCTCTACATTGTAAGCCAAAGGCTCCATTATGTGGTGAATGTGAATTGCAATTAGACTGTTTTGCCTATACGCATGGAATGGTGGCTGATTTACCTGTGAAAATTAAAGCTAAGAAAAGCAGAAATCGTTATTTTCACTACTTTATTATTCAAAAGGACGATGAAATTTTAATGTCTAAGCGTGGCGCATCTGATGTTTGGGAGAATTTGTATGAATTTCCTATGATTGAAACTTCTGAGGCTTTAGAAGGGTTGGAAATAACTGCTCATCCAGAGTTTTTAGCTTTATTTGGGCCAGAAGTTACAATAAGTTTGTTGCAACGGAATAAAAAACATGTTTTAAGCCATCAAAATATTTATGCGACTTTCTATAGCGTGTTAAGCTCTAGGGATTTGGAGCAAAAAAAAGTAAATTGGAATTATGTTTTATTAAAAGATTTGGATAAATTAGCTAAACATAAGCTCATATTTTCTTTTTTAGAAACAGCTAAATTATAACCAAATACCTTAAATATTATGTCAGGAGTCAACAAAGTTATTCTAGTAGGCCATTTAGGCAAAGATCCAGAAATTAGATATTTAGACAATAATGTCTCTGTTGCTAGTTTTCCATTAGCAACATCAGAAAATTTTAATCGAGATGGAAAACGTGTAGAGCAAACGGAGTGGCATACAGTTGTTCTTTGGCGTGGATTGGCGGATGTCGCAGCAAAGTATCTGACAAAAGGAAAGTTGGTTTATATTGAAGGACGCTTAAGAACGCGTTCATATGAAGATAAAGAGGGTATAAGACGTTATTCTACTGAAATTGTAGCTGAGAACTTCACCCTATTAGGAAGGAAATCTGATTTTGAACCTCCTACAGCTCCCCCTGCTCAATCTCATGCAGATAAGATTGAGAATAAGGAGGTTGAAGTCGATTTTACAGAGAATGAGAATGATAGTGATCCATTACCGTTTTAGGTGCTGGAATATATTTCGAAAAGAGCATCTTTTTTAATGATGCTCTTTTTTTGTGATTATTTTTTTGCTCTTGTTACATAAATTTGAACTTCACTTACGAAAACCCTTTATCTTTTATAATATTTTGGTGTATCTTTGAATAATTATGTTGCAAGATAAAATAACGCAGTATACTGAGGAAATTAAGCAATTTGCTCCAACTTCTTCAGCTGATGTAGAAAATTTCAGATTGAAATTTTTAGTTTCAAAAGGTATTGTTAAAAGTTTGTTTGATGAATTTAAAACTGTTTCTGTAGAAGAGAAGCGTGTTTTGGGTATGGTATTGAACGAGTTTAAACAATTTGCTGAAAAAACATACCAAGAGGCTCACGAAAAATTTGGTGCGAATAAATCACAGGCTCAAAAGAGTGAAGGTGATCTTACTTTACCTGGTCAGGGTTTAAGTTGGGGTCCCGTCATCCACTGTCTTTGGTACGTAAAGAGATTGTTGAGATTTTTAAGAAATTGGGTTTTATCGTTTCTGAGGGACCTGAAATTGAAGATGACTGGCATAACTTTTCGGCTTTAAATTTTCCTCCGGAACATCCTGCTCGTGATATGCAGGATACTTTCTTTATTAAAAAACAAGAAGGGAATGATATTACATTGCGTACGCATACCTCATCGGTACAGGTTCGTTTAATGGAAGCTGGTAAGCCACCTTTCCGCGCTATTATGCCTGGTCGTGTTTATCGTAATGAAGCGATTTCTGCTCGTGCACACTGTTTCTTCCATCAAGTGGAGGGATTGTATGTGGATGAGAATGTTTCTTTTGCGGATTTGAAGCAAACATTGTTTCACTTTGTGCAGGAATTATATGGTGAAGGTACACAGGTGCGTTTCCGCCCTTCCTACTTTCCGTTTACAGAGCCATCTGCTGAGATGGATATTTCATGTACAATTTGTAAAGGTGCAGGTTGCCAATTGTGTAAATACTCCGGTTGGGTAGAGATCTTAGGTTGCGGTATGGTAGATCCAAACGTTTTAGATAACTGTGGTATCGATAGTAAAAAATACTCTGGCTTTGCTTTCGGTATGGGGATTGAGCGTGTCACCAATTTAAAATATGAGATTAAAGATTTACGATTGTTTTCTGAAAATGATGTGAGGTTCTTATCTCAATTTGAAAGCGAAATCATTTAATGATAGAACGAATAGATTATTTAATCACATTATCTATACTTTTAATCAAGAAATTGATTTTAAAAGGTATAGATAATGTGATTTCTTTTTCATTAATGCAAATAAATATGTGTTTGATAATGAAATTTTATTGATGAATAATCGTATTTTAAACGTTGTGGTTGCTCGACGTTTGGTTCATGTACTTAAATTTTCAAGATAAATTTATGGAAGCAGATAAAATTATTGAATCTATCAAAAGATCTGCTCGAGAGCTATTTCGTAAGTACGGTTATAATAAAACCAGCGTTAATGAATTGGCAAAAAGAGCTAATATAGCAAAAGCGACATTCTATAAATATTTTGATAGTAAAGAGCTGATTCTTCACGCTATTTTAATGGAGTATATTCAAGAGAATGTGAAGGATATTCTGAAAAAGAACGTCGGAGAAGAGGATTTGGCAGTTTTTCTGGGAAATACAATTTTGAAAGTTAGCCGCCTTACTTATACAGTCTGTAATGAATTTGTAGGTTGGGAATTTATTCGTGAATCTGCTAATGCGCAGGAGTATTTAAAGACGCTCTCCGATGATTTAGAATTTTTATTGCTGAGTTCTTTTATTCAAAATGATACCATTGCAGCTTCTATCTCCGAAAAGAAGCTGACTTTCCTTATTAAGACGAGCAAAAACATTGTATTTTCATTTGCATTTACAGCGGTTACAGAAGCAGATGTGCGTAAAAATTTCATTTCTTTTCAAAAGGAAATTCTTCCTTATTTAGTTCACGCAACTATTCATTAAAATTCTGATCAAAAAGCGTAATTTTGCGCCAATATGAGAAGAAGAAATTCACAAGAAAGATTAGTTTTCAACGATATCGCGATTATTGATATTGCAGAAGAAGGTAAGGGTGTTGGAAAAACAGATGATTTGGTATTGTTTGTTGAAAAGGCAATTCCAGGTGATGTGGTTGATGTTGAATTGATGCGCAAAAAGAAAAGCTTTGGTGAAGGTCGTATTCAGACCTTGAAGAAAGCATCTGAATATCGTGTTGAACCTTTTTGTGAGCATTTTGGAGTATGCGGTGGTTGCAAATGGCAACATATGACCTATGATGCACAGCTGTTGTTTAAACAGCAGTCTGTAGAAAATGCGCTCACACGTATTGGCAAAGTTGATACTTCTTCAATGGAGCTATATTGGCATCTGGGCAGACGGAATATTATAGGAATAAATTGGAGTACACTTTTTCTAATAAGAAATGGTTGACGACTTTGGATGATAATGTGGAAGATATGAATATGGATGCTCTAGGTTTCCACGTTCCGGGAAGATTCGATAAGATTCTTAATGTTAGTCATTGCTATTTGCAAGAAGATCCTTCTAATGTATTGCGTAATAGTGTTCGAGAATTTGCTGTCGCAAATGCGCTATCATTTTATGATTTACGTGATCATAGTGGCGTGTTACGTAATTTAATCATTCGTATTTCTTCAACAGGAGAATTGATGGTGATCGTGGTGTTCGCTTATCCAGAAGAAGGACAAGTTGAGCTATTAATGTCTTTCATTAAGGATAAGTTTCCGTCAATAACTTCTCTTCTTTATATTATTAATCAGAAAAAGAATGATACGATTTTTGATCAGGAAATAGAGATTTATAATGGACGCGATTTCATTTATGAGGAAATGGAAGGTCTTAAATTTAAGGTTGGACCAAAGTCATTTTATCAAACGAACTCTGCGCAAGCTTATGAACTGTATAAAATAACCCGAGATTTTGCAGGCTTGTCTGGTGATGAACTTGTATATGATTTGTATACAGGCGCTGGTACAATTGCAAATTTTGTTGCTAAATATGCTAAGGAGGTTATTGGTGTTGAATATGTGCCGTCGGCAATTGAAGATGCGAAAATCAATTCGGAAATAAATGGCGTGAAAAACACGAAATTTTATGCAGGAGATATGAAAGATGTGCTAACGGCAAGCTTTATTGCTAAACATGGCAAACCTGATGTAGTCATTACAGATCCCCCTCGTGCTGGTATGCATACCGATGTTGTTGCACGACTATTAGAAATGGAATCTCCAAAAATTGTTTATGTAAGTTGTAATGCGGCGACTCAGGCACGTGATTTGACTTTATTGGCTGAAAAATATGATGTGGTTCGTATTAAACCTGTTGATATGTTTCCGCATACACAACATGTTGAAAATGTTGTTTTATTAAAATTAAAGGGATAATTATGGAAATAGAAGAGTGGTTTGGGGCATCGAAAAATAATGAAGATGATAGCCAAAAATCTAGTCCCCTAAAGAGTTTAAAGATCGATTTAGATTATTATAGTGATTCGATTAAGGAGATATCTTTAGAAATTATGGCTGAGGGCTTATCTGCGTATCCAATTTTTATAGCGCACCAACATGTTGTTAATGTCGGTGAATTGATTTTAGATCATGTCGAGCTAAAAACAAACTGGAGTATTAACGCTTCTACATTTGAAGAGCTTGTTGAATCAAATATTATTAAAGAGGATAGGAAAGACGCGTTTATCAAAAAGTTTAAGCGTGCACAGGATTTTATGTGTTTGTTAGTTATTGTTCCTGAAGGTGCAAATTTTGTCTTTTATCCTTATAAATAGGAATTCTTAAATATTTAAACTTTTTTAACAATTGATGTGTCAAACTATTATTACTTTTATTTAAATATGTATAGAAAAATAATTTGCCATATCAGTTTGCTTAGCTTCGTGTTCCTGTTTTTTTAGGCACAAATGTTCAGGCACAACAAATACAGCGTATCTCAGGGATGGTGTTCGAAAAAGGGACTTCATTGCGTCTTCCGGAGGTGAATGTTCGTAATTTGAGGACAAATAAATCTGTTGTGTCCAATTCATTTGGTGTATTTGTAATTGAAGCATCTATTGGAGATAGTTTATCTTTTTCTAAAATCGGTTACGCTGAGGCGAAAACTTTAATTAGTGATCTTAAAGATTTCTATGTTGAATTGCAATCAGGAATTCGACTAGAGACCGTTATTATAGAACGTAAAACTAAGGAAGCGGAATTAAATGAAGCTATGCGTGACTACGGAAAGAAGGGCGTTTATAATGGTGGTAGTAATAAGTTTGGAACCTACTTGGCTAGCCCGGCCACTGCTCTTTATAACCTTTTTGGGCGTGAGGCTAAAAATGCAAAGCGTTTCAGTCGTTTTCTAGACAGTGAAAAAGAACAGTTGCAGGTGGATAAGGTTTTTTCTAAGGACGCTGTCCGAGAAATAACAAAATTGGATGATAAAGATTTAGATTCTTTTATGCGCATTTATAGGCCATCTCCGAATATGGTTGCAAATTGGCAACATTATGATTTTTTGGAGTATGTACAACGTTCTCTTGCTGATTTTAATAAAAATGGCCGTCCAGAGGGGCTTACTCTTCCAGATATTGAAGTAAAAACACAAGAGAAATAATCCATTCAATTTTCTATCTGTTCACTATTGTCGATATTTTTGTTACTAAAATTGGTCTTTATCGGCTATTATTTATTTTTTGGCATTCGGTTTGTTTCATATAGCTGTGGAATCACACTGGAAATATTATTTAAGATATTATAATTATGAAAATGAATAAGAAGTTAGCTGTTTTTGGTCTTACAGTGGCTACATCAGCAATGTTATTTGGGAGTTGTTCAACAATTCAAAATACAAATAATACCACAAAAGGTGGCGTAATTGGTGGGGTTGCAGGAGGTGCATTAGGAGCTTTAATAGGCAACAAGGCTGGTAGTACCGCTATTGGTACTATTGCTGGTGCTGCTATCGGTGGTGCTGCAGGTGTCTTAATTGGTAAGAAGATGGACAAACAAGCCGCCGAGATCGCTAAAACTGTTGAGGGTGCTGAAGTTACTCAAGCGGGTGAAGGTATCGTGGTTAAATTTGATTCAGGTATTTTATTTGATTTTAATAAATCTGATTTGAAAGCTTCTGCGAGAGAAAATATTAAAAACTTAGTCGCGACTTTAAATAAAGAGCAAGGTACTGATATTTTGGTTATCGGTCATACGGATAACGTTGGATCTTTAGATGCCAATCAAAAAGTTTCTGAAAACCGTGCTAATGCGGTTCGTGCATTTGCAGTTTCTCAAGGTTTAGCTTCTTCTCGTATCCGTACGGAAGGACGAAATTTCTCTGAGCCTTTGGAGAGTAATGATACTGAAGCAGGTCGTGCAGCAAACCGTCGTGTAGAAATTGTTATCGTTGCTGGTAATCAAATGAAACAAGAAGCTAAGAGCCAAGCTCAATAGGTCTGAAAAATATTTTATATTTAAAAAAGCGCTGATGTATCATCAGCGCTTTTTTGTTGGTTTTTATATTCATTTAGGTGCAATATTAATATGACAAACTGTCATCAATTCAATATTTATTCCTAACTTTGTAGTCTTTGAATTTTGAGCTATGTTAGATTTTGCGCATACAACTAAGGAACACGACGAGACGCGTCAAGGTGAAGCCTTATTGATTGAAAATAATGTTTCCAAAGGTAATGGACGTAAGTTATATATTGAGAGTTATGGTTGTCAAATGAACTTTTCTGATAGTGAAATAGTTGCTTCTATTTTATTGGAGACAGGATTTGAAACAACGAAAAACTATCAAGAGGCAGACGTTGTCTTTATCAATACATGTTCCATTCGTGAGAATGCTGAGCAACGTGTACGTAATCGTTTGAAAGAATTTGAATTTGCTAAGAAAAGCAACCCTGGTATGATCGTGGGTGTGTTGGGATGTATGGCAGAACGATTGAAAGCTAAATTTTTGGAAGAAGAAAAGTTAGTTGATGTTGTTGTTGGTCCTGATGCTTATCGTGATTTGCCAAATTTAATTTCACAGGTGGACGATGGAAATCGTTCTGTTAATGTATTGCTTTCGCGTGAAGAAACATATGCTGATATAAGTCCTGTTCGTTTAAACTCGAACGGTATCACAGCATTTATTTCGATTATGCGCGGATGCGATAATATGTGTTCGTTCTGTGTTGTTCCATTTACCAGAGGTAGAGAACGCAGTCGTGATGCTGCATCTATTGTGAAGGAAGCGCATGATTTGTTCAATGCAGGATATCGTGAGGTCACTTTGTTGGGACAAAACGTTGATTCATATAAATATACTGCCCCTACAATTGAAGGGCAAGAAGCAAGTGCTCCTGTTAATTTTGCGAACTTATTAGCATTGGTGGCTGAAGTGAACCCGTTATTACGTGTTCGATTCTCGACATCTCATCCAAAAGATATTACTGATGAGGTGCTGCATACAATGGCAAGCTATGATAACATCTGTAAATACATTCATTTACCTGTACAGTCTGGAAATTCTAGAGTATTAGAATTAATGAACCGTACTTATGATAGAGATTGGTATATCAATCGTATTGATGCAATCAACCGGATTATTCCGGGTTGTGGTATTTCAACAGATATCATTACTGGTTTTTGTACAGAAACGGAAGAAGAGCATCAAGATACAGTGAGCATGATGGATTACGTGAAGTATGATTATGCGTTTATGTTTGCGTATTCGGAACGTCCGGGTACATTAGCTGCTAAACGTTATGCTGATGATATTCCAGAAGAAATTAAGAAAAGTCGTTTAACAGAAATTGTTGCGAAACAAAGAGCACATAGTTTTGAACGTTTACAGCAATTTGTAGGTAAAAACCAACGTGTTTTAATTGAGGGTTTTTCAAAACGCTCGGATAAAGATTTTGCTGGTCGTAATGATCAAAATGCAATGGCTATTTTTCCTGTAGATGAACGTTATCAGGCTGGTGATTACGTTACTGTAATGATCGAGTCTTGTACTTCGGCTACTTTACTGGGTAAAATAGTTGATTAATTAGAATATAATAGAGGTCTTTATTCTTAAATTTAGAGGATGGATAATCAAGATATTAAGAATCGATTTGGGATTATAGGTAACTCACCTTTACTTAATAGGGCTATAGATATTGCCCGTCAAGTGGCTCCTACTGATATTTCAGTTTTGATCCAAGGGGAGAGTGGTAGTGGTAAGGAGGTGTTTTCACATATTATTCATCAATTAAGCGCGCGTAAACACGGTGCTTTTATTGCTGTGAACTGTGGGGCTATTCCTGAAGGAACAATTGATTCGGAATTGTTTGGTCATGAGAAAGGTTCTTTTACTGGGGCACATGAAGCAAGAAAGGGATATTTTGAGGTTGTCGATGGTGGTACTATTTTTTTAGATGAGGTAGGGGAGTTACCTTTAGGTACACAGGCTCGTTTGCTACGTGTTTTAGAGTCTGGTGAATACATCCGTGTGGGTTCTTCTAAGGTTCAGAAAACTAATGTTCGCGTAGTTGCTGCGACAAATGTTGATGTTTTTAATGCTGTACAAAATGGTAAATTTCGAGAAGATCTTTATTACAGATTGAACACTGTTCCCCTTCGGATTCCATCATTACGTGAACGTGCGGAAGACATTTATTTGTTATTTAGAAAGTTTGTTGTCGATTTTTCTGATAAATACCGCTCACCAAGCATACAGCTGACTGACGATGCACAACAACTATTGAAGACATACAGCTGGCCAGGAAATGTGCGCCAGTTGAAAAATATTGCGGAACAAATTGCCGTTCTTGAGAAAGAACGAGTTGTGGATGCGCGAATTTTACAAAATTATCTTCCTTCTGAAAGCCGTTCTACTTTACCAGCAGTAGTTGCTAATCAAAGTGGAAAGGATGATTTTTCAGAGCGCGATCTTTTATATAAGGTTCTTTTTGATATGAAGAAAGATATGGTTGATTTGAAAAAATTGGTTGTTGAATTGATTCAAAATGGAGTTAATCCTTCCACGTTTGATGAAAATTCTCCCTACATTAATCGATTGTATCAAGAGGTTGAACCTAGTGCTGATCGGCTTCAAGATCATTTGGCCGCTTCACAGACATTGACTATACATCAACCTAATGTGCTGAAAAGTAACCCGGGTCAAGATGGATATTTAAATTATGATACACAAGATGCCGAAGAAGTTGAAGAATCGTTATCTTTAACAGAGAAAGAATCCGATTTGATTAAAAAAGCGCTTAAGAAACATCGTGGTAAACGTAAAGCGGCAGCGCAGGAGTTGGGTATCTCCGAAAGAACTTTGTACAGAAAAATTAAAGACTTAAATTTAGATTTATAATCTCGTTTATGAAGAAGCTTAGATCAAGTTTGCTACCGGGTTTTATCATGATAGCGATGTTGTTTTTTACAACAAGCTGTGGTGTAAAATATGGTTTTACCGGTGGATCTATTCCTGATGGGATGAAAACAGTGAGCGTATTGTACTTTGAGAATATTGCATCAATGGTTTATCCAACCTTAAGTCAGAATTTTACAGAAGCCTTAAAAGAGCGTATACGTAATCAATCGCGGTTGAGTCAGGTTAATGATAATGCTGATGCAACTTTGAGGGTTTTATCACGGATTATACGATTAGTCCCGCTGCTGTTGAGGCAGGAACGGATCGTGCTGCATTAAATCGCCTTTCAATAACGATTAAAGTAAATTATCATAATAAAATCGTTGAGAAGGACAATTTTGAACAATCTTTCACAAGGTTTAAAGATTTTTCTGGTCAATTGCAATCGGCTCAAGAGGAAACATTAAATAAAGAAATTATTCTAATGTTGACAGAAGATGTTTACAATAAAGCATTTGCTAATTGGTAGTGGTTTGAGATATGGAAAATAGACGAATTTCAGACGATATAAACTTGTTTCATCAAGCGATCAACAATCCGTTATCTCTTTCGGAATCTGATTTGTTGTCCTTGATTGCCAAATTTCCATATGCGCAGTCTCTTCGTTTTGCTTATGAAAGACACCTCTACTTGCTAAATAGGGAAGTTCATAATATTTCTTCGACATTGCTCTATGCTGCTAATCCAAATTGGTTATATGAGTATCTGCATAAAGCTGTTCCTGTTGAATTACCTATTGAAGTTGAATCGGATGATTATATTGCTTTCGAAGATACAATTGATGATGTACAGGAGGATTCAACTGCAGATCTTGATAATGGAAGAGAGGAACTAAATGCTTTGATTCAATCCGGTGTAGCGCATGATTTTTTTCGATTGGAAAACCGATGATATTCTGGAGGAGATTAAAGATGATATTTCTAATGAACCAATGTTATCTGTGGAGTCGACCTTTGTCATAGGTCCTGTGGATGAAGAAGTGCGTGAGGAAGAGCGGATCAGTGTGTATGACGATGAGCTGATGCCTTATAGTTTTTTATGGTGGTTACATAAAACTCGTTTAGAGCATGCAGACACGTACCAGCCATTTTTGAAGGCTCCAAATTATCATGCTCATTCTGCAGAACAGCATGTGACTCGGTTTAAACAGACGATTGATGCTCAAGTTTTGGATCAACAGATTAAGGAGAATATTTTTCATCTACAGTCTCCTGAGGTTAAGTTAAGCGAGGAATTTAAAAATACGGTACCATTTCAGGTAGAGAAGAAAAATACGGATCATCTGATCGAACGATTTATCAAAGAGGATCCGCAGATAAAACCTCCTCCAGTTGATAAGATTAATCTGGAAAATAAAGCAAGGAAAAGTTCGGAAGATCAGTATTCGCTGGTGACTGAAACTTTGGCCCGAATTTATCTCGAACAAGGATTATATCCTAAGGCTATAGAGGTTTACAAAAAATTAGTTTTGAAATATCCAGAAAAAAATGCGTACTTTGCGTCGGAAATTTTAAATTTAGAAAAGAAATTAACTTAATACATATAGAGAAATGCAAGGAATATTAATTGCTCTTATAATTTTGGCAAGTATTTTATTATCATTTTTAGTTTTAATACAAAATCCAAAAGGAGGTGGTTTATCATCAGGATTTGCTGGTGGAACTAATATTATGGGTGTAAAACGTACAGGTGACTTTTTAGAAAAAGGTTCTTGGGGATTAGTGATTGCGATCATGGTTTTTGTTTAGCATTTAATATCGTAGCTCCAACTACAACAGCTACTGTGGGTGGTGGTTTGGGTAATCAAATTGAAACTCCTGCACAAACTAGTCCATTGAATTTAAATAATACACAACAACCTGCTCCAGCTCAACAAGCTCCGGCACAGAAAACTGTAACAGATTCAACTAAATAGGTTGTTGTATAGAAATTGAAAGCCCCCAAGTAATTGGGGGCTTTTTTTGTATTGTCAGTTTTGTAGCGTGACAGCCTGACAGAATGTGAATGAAATCTGCCAGTGCCTTGTTTTTTCGATGCAAATTTGTCTCAAAAGTCTGCTCTTGGCTCTTTGGCATAATTGCTGATGACATTTAGATATAATTGAAATAGAACTAAAAATAAAATATATTATGGCATTAAACATTAAACCTATCGGTGACAGAGTAGTAGTTGAAGCTGCTCAGGCAGAAGAAAAAACAGCTTCAGGATTATACATCCCTGATACAGCAAAAGAAAAACCATCACAAGGAATCGTTGTAGCAGTTGGAACGGGTAAAGTTGACGAACCTTTGACTGTTAAAGTTGGTGATAAAGTTTTATATGGTAAATATGCTGGAACTGAAATTACTGTTGAAGGTAAAGAGTATTTAATTATGCGTGAGGCTGATATTTACGCGGTTATTTAATTTTTTTATATAGTATCCAAATGTAAATAAATTTGGTCTCTTCTGGGATCAGGTGAAAATTTCAAAAATTTAAAGATAATGGCAAAACAAGTAAAATATAACGTTGAAGCTCGTGAAGCACTTAAAAAGGGTGTTGACACATTGGCAAATGCAGTAAAGGTAACTTTGGGTCCTAAAGGACGTAATGTAATCATTGAAAAAAAATTCGGTTCTCCGGTTATCACTAAAGATGGTGTTACTGTTGCTAAAGAAATCGAATTGAAAGATGCCTTAGAAAATATGGGCGCTCAGATGGTGAAAGAAGTTGCTTCTAAAACTGCTGATCAAGCAGGTGACGGTACAACTACTGCAACTGTTTTGGCTCAGGCTATCGTAGCTCCAGGTATTAAATCTGTAGCAGCAGGTGCTAATCCAATGGATTTGAAACGTGGTATTGATAAAGCTGTAGCAGCAGTTGTTGCGAATTTAAAATCGCAATCTCAAACTGTTGGTCAAGACAATAATAAAATCAAACAAGTAGCATCAATTTCTGCAAATAATGACGAAGTTATCGGAGCTTTAATTGCGCAAGCAATGGAAAAAGTAGGTAATGATGGTGTTATTACTGTAGAAGAAGCAAAAGGTACTGAAACTGAAGTTAAAACAGTAGAAGGTATGCAATTTGACCGTGGTTACTTATCTCCATATTTTGTTACAAACTCTGATAAAATGGAAGCGGAACTTGAAAATCCGTACATTTTAATCTATGACAAAAAATCAGTAACATGAAAGAGTTGTTGCCGATTTTAGAAAAACAAGTACAAACTGGCAAACCATTAATCATTATTGCAGAAGATTTAGATGGTGAGGCATTAGCTACTTTAGTTGTTAATAAAATCCGTGGTTCACTGAAAGTTGCAGCAGTGAAAGCTCCAGGGTTTGGTGACCGTCGTAAAGCAATGTTAGAGGATATTGCTATCTTAACTGGTGGTACAGTGATTTCTGAAGAAAGAGGTTTCAAATTAGAAAATGCTGAATTATCTTACTTAGGTCAAGCAGAAAAAGTTGTTGTTGATAAAGATAATACAACAATCATTAATGGTGCCGGTAATGCTGAAGATATTAAATCTCGTGTTGCTCAAATCCGTTCTCAAATCGAAACAACTACTTCTGATTATGATCGTGAGAAATTACAAGAGCGTTTAGCTAAATTATCAGGTGGTGTTGCTGTTCTTTATGTAGGTGCTACTACTGAAGTAGAAATGAAAGAGAAGAAAGATCGCGTTGATGATGCTTTACATGCAACTCGTGCAGCTGTTGAAGAAGGTATCGTTGCAGGTGGTGGTGTTGCTTTCATTCGTGCTACTGACGCTTTAAAAGGATTAAAAGGTGCTAATGAAGATGAGACTATCGGTATCGAGATCATCAGACGTGCTATCGAGGAACCTTTACGTCAGATCTGTTTCAATGCTGGTATTGAAGGTGCTGTTATCGTTCAGAAAGTGAAAGAAGGTACAGGGGACTTCGGTTACAATGCTCGTACTGATGTATTCGAAAACCTAATTGGTGCTGGTGTTATCGATCCAACTAAAGTTTCTCGTGTAGCTTTAGAGAATGCAGCTTCTATCGCTTCTATGTTGTTAACAACTGAATGTGTATTAGCTGATGAGCCAGAAGAAAATAATGGTGCTGGTGCTCCTCCAATGGGTGGTGGCATGGGCGGAATGATGTAAGATCATTCTTCTTTACTAAATATAATAAAAAAGCCCTGTTGCAATTTTGCAACAGGGCTTTTTTGTTTATTTAATTAATGACGGCGTCTATACTTCTCGTAATATCCATCGTAATCAGATGGTGAATAGTTTCTTTTTATTCCCCATTCTTGAAGTTCATTGTTGAAAAAGTATAGCCAGTAGATTCTATATCCTGAAGTTGAATCTGCCGCATTTTCTAATTGTGCAGTGCCATATTCATAAATCTCTAATATACCGTCTTGATATTTTTTTGAGGCTACTACGGCATCCGGCTTTCCTAGTTGCTGAACAACCTTCTCTTTGGTCATGCCAACTTGTATTTTTGTAAAGTCAGGACCTTTTAGCATGCTGCAGCTCACGATTAAAGTGGCAAAAAATAGCATCATCATTGTTCCGCTGATTGGATACGTATAATTTTTAATCATAAAATCAGTGTTTGTTATATAGAGCTGATATGTTTGTATAAGTTTAATTGTTTTAAAAATAATCTATACTATTTAAAATTTAATATACTAAAAACCTGAAGCGGTATCATCACCCCTCGGATCGGCACCTGTCTGGAGTTTTCCGTTGGGTAATATTATGATATTTTCCACTCTGCCTATATTACCTCTAGGTGATATTTTGTACCCTGCATTTTCTAGACTTTTTCTTACTTTGGGAGTTATTGCATTTTTTCTACATCAATCTGATCGGGTAGCCATTGATGATGAACGCGGGGATGAAACGGATTGCTGTGCATTTTGTTGATAGTCAATTACGTTGACTATCGTTTGGAAGACGGAGGTCATAATTGTTGATCCGCCTGGTGTTCCTACTACCATAAATAGCTTTCCATCCTTTTCCACAATAGTTGGTGTCATTGAACTTAACATACGTTTGTTTGGCTCGATGGCATTCGCTTTTCCGCCAACGAGGCCATAGATATTTGGAACTCCTGGTTTAACTGAGAAGTCATCCATTTCATCATTTAATATAAAGCCTGCGCCAGATACAAAGACACGTGATCCATATGAATTATTAAGTGTTGTCGTAATAGAAACGGCATTGCCTTCGGAATCGACGATATTAAAGTGTGTTGTTTCTTCTGATTCATATCCTGGAAATTTCGCAGCCTTTACATCGCTGCTTGCGGTTGCTTTGGTTAAGTTTACGGCTTTTAATCTTTCACTGTTGAAAATAGAGTCTGTCAATTCTTTGACAGGTACTCTTATGAAGTCTGGATCACCTAAATACTTTGCTCTATCTGCATAAATACGACGTTCGGCTTCAACCATTACACGTACAGCGGAATCACTTTGGAATCCCCATTTTCCTAATGGATATTGTGCTACTGATTGTAATAGTGCAACTAAGGCTGGTCCACCACTAGATGGAGGTGCCATACATATGATCTTATGTCCACGGTAATATCCTGTAACGGGTTGTCGCCATACTGCTTTATAATTCTCAAGATCATTATAACTGATAATGCCATTGCCTTTATGCATTTCTTTAACAATGAGGTCAGCTGTTATGCCTTTGTAGAAGCCATCACGACCATGATCAGCAATTCTTCTAATTGTGTTAGCCAGTTCCTGTTGCTGGAATAAATCGCCTTTTTTCCAGCTGGTGGTTTTCAGTATAGGGGCGCCACTTGGGTTATATTTTTGAAAGCTTTCTTTATATTCGTTGAATTCCTCTGCCTGTTGTTTTGTAATCGGAAAGCCTTTTTCAGCTAATGCTATAGCAGGATTTAATAAAGTTTTCCAATCTAATTTGCCATACTTTTTGTGAGCTTCAACCATTCCGTCAACTGATC
>NZ_ASZT02000074.1:0-25068 GCF_001006065.1 Sphingobacterium sp. IITKGP-BTPF85 | reverse complement strand
TTCCAAACCTTTTACAGTGAGCTACGCAGTAACTTCAATATCGTTTACGGTTTAAAAAATCAGCAAGTTGATGCTGTTATTTTACAGTTTCAAAAAGTGCTTGAATGCTTTGAAGATCTTTTCCGTGACAAAATGGATTTGAATGGCTTAGTGAGCGATTATGAATATCATCTTTTTAAAACAGAGATTATCGGAAAATTCCCGAATATAAAAGAAAGCCTTTACAAAAAAAAGGTTCCTTATCCATTGATATTTGAAGTCCAAACAGCTATAAACAATCAATTCAAAAGCCAGAATTCAAATCTTCATTATCATCAATATCTGTTTTTCAAGACACTGCTGTATAAGTCACAATGCATTGCTAAAGATACAATCAGCAAAGACTGGTTACAGTGCTTTATGGAAACAATGATTGATATCAACTTCAATCACATGGGGGTTTTCAATCGCTGCTGCGATATAATCGACTGTAAACTGAAGAATATGTCAATGACGGAACAAATGAATGAAATGAGTACGATTCTTTTCCGTTTGCGTATTGCCAGCTATGATCCCAAATTGTACTATGACCCCTTAAACGAGCGTCTCCCTATACTCCTCACGCAATATGTGGAGCGCAGAAAACAAATATTAACCAAGCACCATAATAGGATGGTAGACAACAAGGCTCAAGACAGTGATGAACCAACGACCGTGAATCGAGACAATATAATTACCTTGTTCCGTTATATCAATAAAGCAAATCTACAAATAGAAAAAAACAGTAGGATTGATCCGCTAAGTTTTTTAAAAACTATCGTAACGATCTTTGGACCAAATTTTACAGAAGAAAATCTTCTTAAGCTCGATAATAACCTGGATAAAAATAATTTAATTGAACAAATGGAAGCAATCATTGCGGAAATAGACAAAGATTTAGCGAAACCATCAAGCGGACCTAAAAACAAACGATAATACAGATCTGTAAAAATAGACTCAAATACCTTAACGCAAAACCTAGAAAGCATCTCGGATAATTATCGAAATTAGCCGAGATGTCAAATAAACTGAATATTTAACGCATAACATTAAGCCAACAAATCATTCGACAGTAACTGTCCATAGCGTATGGCTATAGCCTAGTCTTTGTCCAGAAAATCAAAATAACGGAAGAGCGTGGCTTGACGGTCTATAAATACCTGATCCTCCCCTGTTTCATTTATCTCTTTGAATAGCAGGGGTACGAATTCGGCCAATCTGTATATGGCTATAAATTCGGCTGTAGCATTGTCGATTGCATAGATACCGGTATGGCGTTCTATGATCAAGCTTGCTTTGACTTTGTTCTCAATAACAGATCCATTGATATCTCCACCTACCGCTTATGCTTGTATATGTTTAATTTTTTTTTAGAGGATCCAGTTCTTTGACCTTTTTTTTATCAAATACGATTTATACGTTAAACTTGTACCTAAAATGCCTTTACATATGATAGTCTCCTATCATTTACACAAATGAAAAAAATATTAGTTGAAATGGGATCGCCTATATGTTAGAATACCTTGATATTAGGTATCGTAGGGTATCGATATATTTAAAACACGCTAAGTATAAGCGGTTCAAATTCTTTCTCGAAAAAGATATTTTTGATTATTAGATTCGATCGATACGGATATATAAGATTAAGGATGGTCATTTTAAAAATATGAGTTCTGCACGTGAAATGCTCGAAGTGATGCAACATCTAAAGGGGCAAAACAATCCTAACTAAGAAAAAAAATGGTCTTGAAGAGAATAACTGGAGACTTTTTTTCACATTTATAAATCGAACTCCGAAAAAGTTGAAATCCTAAAACAAATTATAATTGCACAAAATTTTCAAGAAATCTTTCCTAACAAGCTCCCTTCAACCATTTTATCGACAGTTCTAATATTTTACGGAAAATAAAAATTAATGACTTTTGAAAAAATATTTTTATTTAAAATAATTTATACTTATCTTTGTCATAGAATCAAGCAGTAATTGCGGTTATTAGAAATAGTAAGATACATCCTATAATAACTGTCTTCGCATATTAATTGCTAATTTTTGTTATTCATAAAAAGTGCGCAGTACTCTTAGAGTTTGACTCCAATCAACCTTCAATTTACACACATTCTTTTTTTTCTAGCAGATCGATTAACTTCTAAAAGTCATGTTTCATGTCTTTTGCAGGAGTTCAGATTTAAATAATTTTCAATAAAAACAATAATATAATGCAACAAGGAACAGTAAAATTCTTCAACGTTACCAAAGGTTTCGGTTTTATTACACCAGCAAACGGTGGTCAGGATGTATTTGTACATTCAACAGGTTTAATGGATGATATCCGCGAAAACGAAAACGTTACTTACGAAGTAGAAAACGGTCAAAAAGGTGTTAACGCATTTAATGTGCGCATAGCAAGATAAAAGAATTCGGGAATTATTTTAATTCTCGGTATTTTTGATGTAGTAATTAGCATCTGTGCTAATTAACTACATTTTTTAATGTACCCTCCCAACTTAAATCAGTTTTATCAACCACGCAAAGAATGGTATTTATCATGTGCTTGTGATTAATTTCCAAAAGAATATACTTGCATTAATTACTTTAACAGATCAAATCCCGTACTGAACAAATTTGGAACTCCATTTATCGATCTATACCACTATTTTTCAATTGTAAATATTTTAAATATTATGATCACTATGATTGATTTGCAATGAAAAATAGAATTACGAACACACTAAACTATAAATTTATTAATAACATATCATTTTTAGACCATGTACTTCAACCACCTTCCTACGGGTGGCAAGATGCGACGGGGAAACTTATTAAGCCCAGTAATAAAGAAATCATTACCGAATTCTTTAAGCGGCTTAACATCTTTAAGGACCGTAGAAATTGGCTTCCTTTTTTCAGCTGGTTCAAGATTGCCTGTCTTATTCCATTTTTCTTTATTTTTTTAACGAATTACCTGACCTGGTGGACAGTTCTAGCGGCCTTTGTATACAGTATGATCATCATGGGGACCCATGGAACGATCTGGCACCACCGCTACTGTACACATGGAGCCTATAAGTTTAAAAATCCTTTTTGGCGGTTTGTTACGCAAAATCTCACAATCAGTGTTATTCCAGAAGAAATATATGTTATATCACACCATGTACATCATGCCAAATCAGATCAGCCGGGTGACCCTTATAATGCCCAGGCTGGGTTTTTATACTGTTTTCTTGCAGATGTCAATCACCAACCGATATCTAAGAACCTGAATGAGCAGGATTATAACAGAGTTAAATCCCTGATGTCACATACGGGTGTACCAGCGAATTCTTATCATCAATATAAAAAATGGGGCTCTTATGTACCTCCTGTTTATGCTATAGTATCTTCATTATTAAACTGGGCATTTTGGTACAGCGTATTTTTCCTAATAGGCGGTCATCCACTTGCTTGCAGTTTGTTTGGTGCAGCAGCTTTCTGGGGAATTGGTGTCCGTACTTTTAATTATGAAGGTCATGCAAAAGGAGAAGATAAACAAAAGGAAGGCACAGATTTCAGTGTGAATGATAAATCTATCAACCAGGTATGGCCCGGAATTGTCGCAGGAGAATGGCATAACAATCACCATTTATTTCCTAAAAGTGCACGCAGTGGTTTCAAACCTCATCAGGTGGATCTCGCTTGGTACTATATCAAATTAATGCATAAACTGGGAGCTATCTCCAGCTATAGAGATGACAAGAAATTGTTTTACAAACGTTATCACAATCCTTATCTCGAAGCAAAATCAAATAAAAAAAATGAAGATATTATTGCATAAACTGTCATCATAAAAGAGCGTACAGATTATTATCTCTTTTATTTTCGGAAATGTTATTGTACTGTAGATTTCAATCGAGATCATTATTTACAGAATGAAAATTAATACAGGAACGCTAACTTTAATTAAAAAGTTAGGCGTTCTTACATTAATTATTTATGATCATTTAATGTTGATGTTCATGGTGTTTTCCTTCATCATTACCTTTCTCTCCCTCTGTTACATTGACCGTAAAATCTGCCGTGTGCACTTGTCCGTCAATTTTAAACTGCGCCCACATGCGATATATCCCCGCTTTTTTAATATTTGTTTGCGCATATATCGGAAAGCGCTTATCTGATACTGGATGAATATGAAGGAAATCTTTATCTTTTGCTCCGATCATTACGATATGAGCCGTTGCTCCTAAATAATTTTGAAAATCGCTTTCTACGAGTTTCTTGCCATTCTTTTCGACTGAGAATTGCAGATCTTGCGTTTGATTTGTTTTTAAATCATTTGCATTAATCAAAGTAACAGTATAACCTGCCATTGTTGCTACTGCTTTTGGATTCAATTCAAAAGAAGTGGCACCCGCAGTACCTGTTACTTCAAGTTTCTTCATCGCAACTTCTCCACCCAATCCCTGAGGTTTATAATCTGTAAACAACAGGTAGTTTCCTGCGACCGGAAATGTTTCTTTCACACTGTAAGTACCATCTTGCTGTTCTTCGGGATGAATATGATCAAACCAAGATAAATCTTCCTTTACAACCAAGAGATGCATTTTCATTTCATGTACTTCCTCTAGTACGACATTTTTTTCATTCTCTTTGATAGAAATCGACAGCGCTGTTTGTTTTCCGGCTTCTATAGGTTGTGGTGAAGCTAAAATACTTACCGCTAACTTGGTCGAATCTTCCTGATGAATAGGCTGTAATTCCATACCGCATTTACTACATTTATCACCTTTATGTCCTGTTACTTCAGGGTGCATCGTACATGCGTAAGTATGTTCGTGATTGTGAGTCGAGTCTTGTTGTGCTATCATATTTGCTGTTTTGTTTTTACTATTTCCTGGATTGTTACAGGCCGCTAATGTTGTCATCGCTGTCAATCCTAAAAATATATTTTTTAAATTTTTCATATATGCATGTTGTTTGTAGACTAAATCTTGAAATCTACCTTTTTGTTTTCCATCCTACCTCAATATTTATTATCAGGAGGACAATACAAAGGTGAGGAAAAGTTGCGCTTGCTATTTTACGGTATTTTGAGTTTGATTTGTAAAATTTACTGATTCAAAAACCACTTAACCTTTATAACATCTCTTCTCATGCTCTACCGCCCTTCTGTGCAAACTGAATTTATTGATGATAAACTTAGGGGTCTTTGGCACGGTTTTCAACGTATGTAAGCTCAATAAATTAATATGATGAAACTTACTCTATTAACAGGTATCGCTCTTTTTACACTCAGTTTTAGTGCATGCGCGCAACAAAATGGAGCAAAAAAGGAAAGTACGGCTATATACACCGATAGTCTGGAACATGATCAAGAGCTCGGACTAACTCCTCAACAGGAAGAAAAAATTAATGCGATAAATAAAAGTACAACGTCTAAGTTTGAAGCAATAGGCCGCAATTCATCTTTATCCGGCTATCAAAAGGGACAGAAGAAACGTGAGCTGGCCTTACAGCATAAGAAAGAAATTTTTAATGTATTAACTGCTGAACAACAAAAAAACTGGTTGCAAAAGTATGGTGATGAACGAGCATCGATTAAAGATAACGTAAGCGACAACGCAGATGAGGCATTAGAAAAATTGGAAAATCGTTATGATGCCGACAAAAATCCATTGAGGATGACCATTCATTAAGTAAAAGCGAAAAGAAAATACGTCTCGAAAAGTTAAAAGTCAACTATAAAAATGAAAAAGAAAAGTTAAAAGAAGCGAAAGAGAAAGCAACATCGAGTGGCTTGCTTCAAGGAAGATAATGGCACAGGAAGATAGTAATAAGACTTACATCCAAGCGCCAACAATCAATTTCATTCGCAATTCCAAGACTTAAAAAACTAACTTATTTCATTAAAACGATTTGCTCTTCTAAATGTTCCCATATCATTAAAACGGACACCATGTGCTTTCATGATTTCATGTGCTTTTTTACGGGCGATATGCCTTACATAAAAAGATTCATTCACAACAAAATGATGAATACCATGTGTCCATCCAAAAAAGAAACAGAATATCTGAAATGGATATGTCCACCAAACGTTTAATATCTGGGTCTGTTCGATCACGTTTCCTTTCTCTACATCTCCAAAATAATGTAAATTTGAAGTGATGAAATGGAGACAGAACTGGCGTAATAAATTTGGTAATAGAATAATATAGATAATAGGATTGCACCAGCTTAATATTGATTTAATCACTATTGGGAAAACAAAGCCAATATCAAATTTTCGATTTAAAAAGTCGAGTAATAAATCTGCACCAAAAAAATATAAAAGGATATGTGAAACGATGGTCAGTGGAATTAATCCAAAGACACCGCACAGCTTAAGTTTATGAGCAGTTTCAAATTTCAAATTGCCATTGTCTACTTCACGTTTGATATCGGAGAATAATCCTCTGACGCGAAGTAAATTTCCTAATACCAAATCCGGAGTAAACAAAAGACGTTTCAATGTCCATTTTTCACCATTGGTAACTCCTCTTTCTTCGATATCATGTAAGTCCCTGAAAAACGATGGTGATGTAAATGCAGTGTGCGCCTAAACCAAGGATTTAAAGTTAGAGGTCTTAGGATCCATACCGAAAATAACATCACATTATGAATGGCTTTATTACCTTTAAAGTACATGTAATGAATTAAATCATGTTCCAATTCATGCAAAACGCCAAACAAAAATGCATTTACGACGATTAAACTCCAAGCCGGAACAACATCAATATACCACAGATATCCCATTAGTAAACTCAGGCCTACACAGAGTAAAAAAATGCTGAGCCCTATCGCATTTTGGTATTTTAGCAAAGGATATTTAGATTTTAATGCCTTGTATGACTCTGTTATCTCTTTTCTGATTTTACTTGTCCGTTCTTGATGCGTCACAATTTTCTACCTTAAAATTTCCTTGCAAGATACCTAATCTTGGACAAATAAATAGTTTTAAGCTCAAAAGTAAACACAGCACTGACATAACTTAAACTTTACTTTATTGTATTTTGATCATAAAAACAAGAATACTGACCCATGCGTAGAGTATAGATAAAGCGTGCCTTAAGCGTACTATGTGCGTAGATAAAGCGTAGATACAGTGTGAAAAGCGTATACTTCACACACTTACAGCACACTTACCACGCACTTAGCTTGTTTAGATAAGGTACATAAGCAAATACGCTTTATATATACTTTATCCCTGCTTAGTATATGCTTAGGGCATGTATAGTGCAAGCATGCTCAGAAAATATATTAGCGCTCTGCCTACTCTTCATTAACACATACCTATCCCCAAACAACTTTCATTTCTCATTGAAACAAGTTTTTCTGGTGTCAACTTCTTAAAATAAAAACCAGCTATTAAAATAGTACTAAACTACAACCCTAGATTTACTTTAAGCTTTTGTAGGACCTCCACATCAGTATCTTTGACTCTACCTTCACGATTTGGACCTACATTTAAGATCAAAATATTATCTTGAGCTGTTGCTTTTTTATACATATCTGCTAATTCCTGAACAGGGCGGGGCGTATTATCATCGGTATGATAAAACCATCTTTTCCCTAAAACTACTGTTGTCTCAAACGGCATATAATAAACCTGCCCTTGGTTTAGAAACAATTTTGGGTCTGGATTTTTAGGAAGATAGGGATCGCCTAAACGAAAGTCACTTGGAAAATAACGGATTGGAAAATATTCCTGCTGATCATTTGGAAGTACGGGATGTTGGTCAACATTTTTGGAGAACCAACCGTCCAATTAACCCCTACTTGACATTGCGGTGCAAGCTGTTTTACATTGGAATAAAGTTGCTGAATAGGCCAACGGTAGTTTTCCTTTTCCCAACCACCATCTAACCACAACTCGACTACTTTAGTATGTTTCTGCGCCAGCTCCAATAATTCATTGATTTGGTTCAGCATATATTTATTATAAGCAAAGTCTGCTTTTACATCCTTTACATTTCCATTTTCTTTCCGATCCCATAATGAATAATAAAGTCCTAAACGGATACCCTGCTTCTCACATTCCTTAGCTATCGCTTCTACAACATTTGTTTTATTACCCGAGTTGGCAACATCATATTCGGTATATTTACTATCCCATAGACAAAAACCATCATGGTGCTTAGCAACTAGGATCATGTATTTCATTCCAGAATTTTTGGCTGTAGCTACCCACTGCTTCGCATCGATTGTTGTCGGATTGTAGGAGGAGGCTGGTTTTGATCCATCTGTCCATTCCTCATTATGAAAAGTATTGATTCCAAAATGCACGAACATGCCATATTTGCGTTTGATTTGCTCCAGCTGATATTTGCTCGGCTGTGTAGATGATGCCGGCACGTGAACCTTTGACTGCCCAAAGGTATAGGAGCCTATGGCTAAAAGCATCATAACGAGGGTGTTTTTTTTATTGATCATAATTTATTTTAATGCTAAAATTTTAGTCGTTTATAATTTCTGCTTGATCGTAAGAAAATTCGCAACATATAGGGCAGATATTATTATTCAAATTTATTTATCACAAGCAATCATTGATTATCATGATAAAGTTAGTCGGATAGAAAACAACTTAATGAAACAATATTAACCCGATATGATGCTATATTATCCGATCTGCATTGATGCAGGTTACAGCGGTTAATAAAATCATCATATTTCGATTTTTCTTCACTTAGACATCAGTTTGGTCGGCCTTTTGCTATCCTAAAGTAACTATAAAATCACATCAAATGTATATTCTAAAAAGCATGATTGTGTCCGGATTTTTCCTTTTGACACTTAGCAGCTGTAATCAACCAACTTCCAAAACCCAAGCCCCGGCAACACCGACTGAAGCGGCACCTGTATTGACCATAGATGGCAATTATGTTACTGCTGACTATGATAAAAGAGCTGAAGGATTTGACTGGGTTGGTGTCACGATTAAAAGCGAACAGGATAGCAGTATCACGATACAGATAAGATCTCGTGCTGATAAGAAAAAACCGACTTGTACACTTGATAAAAATGCAACAAAAATTAAAGAGGGAGTTTATCAGGCCTCACTTCAAGGAAAGAATGTATTATTTACTTTCGATGGCACTTCTTTAACGATAGCACCAGAAAAATCTGAAGATGAAGGAGTTTTAAATTATTACTGTTCAGGTGGCGGATCGCTAGCAGGCACTTATAAAAGGATTGCTGAAGCATTAGACGCGACACAAGTTGATAGTCTTAAGTAAGATAACGTCTGTAAAAAGAGAGCGGGATGGATTTATTTCATTCCGCTCTCTTTTTTAGTTCTGATTTTGACTCTTTATCTTTACTGGGTATTATCCAATTATTGATTCAGGTGACCCTGTGGATTTGATCGGATTTGGAAGAAAATTCTTGGCTAATGCTGATTAGCCTAAACATATAGCGACGCTTAATGAAATTACTGATACGCACACTTCATTAGCTGGTGGAGATAGTTGCGTATATACGGATTATCCGTCTTTAACCACATTTTGTCTATACCATGAATTAATAAAGGGCTGAACTATTTTCAACCATTTATTTTTCATTTCCAAATGAAGGAACTTTTGTTATACGATGTTTATATTAGTCTTCGGATAACTTTTATTCATATTAATTATTCTTTATTTAAACACAGATTCCAGCACTTCCCCTGTCCACGCTAACGGTTTTTTAAGTCCAAACAAATGCAAGATCATAGTTGCCGTATTTACCGTATTGTTAGGTTCTTCAATTTTTAATCCTTTCTTGATTTTCGGCCCTGTGACTCCCCATGGTACAATCATTTCATCGACAGATACACCTCCATGTCCATATTCAATACCACCATGATCGGATAAGAACATAAAATTGGTGCTCTCATATAGACCTTCTTTTTTCATTTTCTCTAAAAATATGCCTATTTGCACGTCAGCTTCTTCAATCGATTTGATGTATTCTGGAGACATCCATTTATGACTATGCCCGGCGTGATCGGTATGTACTGAGTAAAGGAATACAAGGGTTGGATCTTTCTTATTTTTCACAATAAAATTAAATGCTTTATCGTAATTTTCAATATAGGCATCATCTTTTAAGTAGCTAACTTCATCAAAATTTTTCTGATTATGCGGGTAGAAGAGATTAATCCAGTTATAGTAAAAGGCAGTTTTAACATTTGGCATTTGTTCTTTGACAACAGTAAATACAGAAGGATAATAACCCTGAGCATCTTTTACCACTGCTGGTAATTTGAATTTATCGATCTGCCAGCCATTATCTACTACTCCGTGCTGTTCTGGCCCACTTCCAGTAAGATGACTGGTCCAATTTGGAAGGGTTACGGAAGGCATGACCACCCTAGTAGTAATCGATAATGCTCCTTCTGCCATTAAAGCATCAAGATTTGGTGTATGTGCCTGCTTGAATCCTTCGACAGAAATTCCGTCCAATGCGATCATTACTATTCGTTTACTTTTAGGTCCAGCTGCTAGCGCTGTACAAACAGTGGTCAAAATCAACAATAAATTAATTGAGATATTTTTTTTCATTTTCATCATAAATATTTGGTTCTTTTATTACGTTAATTGCCATTAATTGTAGTTCTTCCCATTATTAAATCATTCCACTTAAAGATGTAAATAGCATACAAAAAAACAACATGAATTAATTTCAAATTTATAAACAAAAATTTAATATAAGTAAACTTTAATATAAATTTTACATTAATAAACAGTCAATTACATATTAAAAAACACAAAATGTTTAGCAAAACTAAATACATCTTTATATACCCAATAAATAATGAGATACTACCCATACTTAAATCTAGCCATCAAAAGTTAAAGGAATGATAATTTTAATTCGAGATATCCATTTTGACATATCATACATGGATGATACGTCAAAAGGCCTTCCGAATGGGAAGGCCTTTTATAATACGTTGATATATATTATTCGACATCTTCAACAAGCGACAGCTTAGAAAGCATAATATTAGGTCCTTTCGTTCCTTTTATCTTAAGCTTTAAATTACCATCGTTAGAATCTTCCCGCATAACGTGAAGTTTGACCCATTTGCCTTCTTTATCATGGCGGGTGAGTGTATAGTCACGTCCTTCGAAATTGAGATCTGCTTCACGTCCATTACTGTTCCAGTCATGGAAAAACAGATATAGAGAACCGATCATCCCTTGTGGTACTTTTACGTCTACCTCTATTTCCTTTCCCTGCCAAGCGGCACTTGTTTCATCCTTCCAAACACCATCGGCTTTAACTGTATAGGTTGTCCCCTTTTTACTTTCACTCTGATCGAGATCTTTTGTCCAGTCAATATTTTGATTGATTTTCTTAGACAATTTACCTGCTTCTACATATAAAACTGCCTTTGAAAATTCAGAGGGTACAGCTGTCTTTAAGGGCTCGATATAAGTAAACGTTTTACGTAACTGAGAGGCATCACGACCGAAACTTGGATCAAAATCATCTGAAGCGGCGTAAGCTAATAAGCTTGAACGAAGTTGCTGACTTACAATATTTTTTTCATCTTGTATGTTAAAACCGGTCACCAACAACTTTCCATTCCCCACTTTCATTTCAAATATAGATGCCAACTTATTATTTCTGTGAAAATCATCTACAGGTTGTGCCAATGGTCTGTATGAGGCAGGAAAATCATTGATATAAAATGCTCTTGCTCCACCATAAATATGCTGCCACTGCCAGTCACTATGTGAATCTGTAGGAAAACTTTTGAATGCAGGATGCTTATCTCTTACGATCATACCAATGGTATTTTTCCCTTGCCCCGGGAAGAACGTTAATGACCAGTACAATGGATAATAACTGATGATATCGGAGGTCTCTAAGTTTCCAAGATCGGAAGCATCCAGTAATACCGTCCCTCCATTTTTAAGGACTTCTTCAGTTTTTGCATCAAACCTATTTGCAACATAGACCTTTTTCGTTTCCTCTTTTTTAACTGTAGGATATACCCATATCTGCCATTCATTTTTATTGGCTCTATTTTCCAAACCAACTTCTACGGTCAATTTACCTGCTTTTTGAACCGCAGATAAATTGGTTTTAATTTCACCAACTAGATCTGAAGTGCCTCTAGCAAATGTTCTTTTCGCAAAGGTACCTTTTGCAATTACACGACTCTCTTCATCTTTGATATTCCAGTAGATACCATCCTGTATATCGGTTGATCCATAATGTGCCAGTTGCACTTTGGCTAAAAATGGTTCGTCGGCCTTCCATACAAATTTGGGTATACGCAAGAGGGTAACAGTGGTATCATTATGCGTTCTAAATTTCTCGGGTGTTGTGATTCCCTTACTATCGTAAAACACGTCCAACCAACCTATCAGTGCTTCGCCTTGACCTTGATAATCCTGCATACTTAACAACTGTATACCTGCTGCAGACGGCGTTCTTAGGAAAGATTCGATTTCATGTTTATACATGATTTGATTCAAAGCTCCTGATGCCTGAACAAATTCCTCATTCTGTTCCTCAATATTGTTCTTGCGCGCCTGCTCTCTGAATTCTTCAAAATTGCGTGCTTTTAATACTCCGGTATATTTTTTATCTCATCCCATTTCGGATATACGGGCCACTGCCCAATTTCATGTGCAATGACAGGTATTTTAGACTGACTGTATACTTTTTCAAAATCCCAATCGGTGTGCGCTCCGAGTATACCTCGCGTACCACCAAGCTTATCAATATAATGTGTCGCGATAAATTGGTCCATATCCGTGATCTTACGTGCGGATGAAACTGCGTACAATCTTCTGTTATCATTTTCCTTATAAGGTTTTAGCCACGACTCCATCACATCGAAATTTGAATTCCCCAACTCATTACCGATAGACATGGTTGCAAAAGAAGCATGATTACCGTAAGATGCAAACATGCGGTAAATCTCTTTCTGTGTAAAAGCATCTGCCGAAGGATTGCTGCCCAACCCTTGCGGTCTGCCTTTTGTATTCATCTCTTCACGGCCTGGGTTATCTGCGGCCATCCACCAGTCTAACCATATTACTTCAGGCTGTAGATATAACCCTAGACGATCTGCTGCCTGAAATGCGGCTTCAGGAGGACACCAAGAGTGAAAGCGAACATGATTTAAACCATAATCTTTGTATATTTTAAAGATACGTTCCCATTCTTCAACGTGCATTGCTGGATATCCTGTCAAAGGAAAATGGACACAATCTAGGTTTCCGCGAAAGAAAACAGGTTTGCCATTTATCATTATTTTTGACTTAGAAGCTGTAATCTCACGAAAGCCTATTTCCATTTCCTTCGTGTCCAATACATTGTTTTTCTTATCTAGAACTTGAATAGAAAGCGTGTACAAATTTGGGTTCATATCATCCCATAATTTCACTAAATCCGGCATCTGCTCTTCTATATCCAATACTTGTCGTACGCCTCGCACGTCAATATTCTTTTTTGTCTCAAATACTTTATCCCGCGTCTTACGATCTGATAATTTAATGGATAGCGAAAGATTTCTATTCTTCCCGCATTCATTTACAAGAGTATCTTTTATCTGAAGTTTTTTAGGAGAGATCTTCGTAAATACTTGCGGATTTTGTAATCTTGTCGCATTTTTAGCAATCAACTCTACCTGACCAACCATGCCATTCCAGATACTTTGTGTATATTCTGTGTAGACGTGACCTTTGTCTCCTATATTATGGATCATATCGTTATTGACACGTACCGTCAATCGGTGCTTTCCGGGTGATACATATCCAAGGTCATGAAGATGCGCAGAACTTAACGCATCGTACGTTGCAATTTCTTTATCATCAATAAAAACCTTAGACTCCCACATCACACGTTCTAAATTTAGATACAAACGTTTATCTTTCCAGTTTGCAGGTACAACAAAATCCATTTGATACCAAGCGGGACCGTAATATTTATAGGCTCGGGTCAAAATGCCAAAATCTGAACCCGTAGTTTTTTCACCATACTTGGCCTGATCGGTTGTCCCAGGAATAGCAATACGTTTATCTAAATCTTGTTTTTGCCAACCTTGTGCCAGCCCCACATTCTTTTCATCCAACCGGAAACGCCATACCCCATCCAATTTCTGATGTTCCTGAGCTGTTGCAGAATAATGTATAAAAAATAGGAATAGAAAAATCCCTAGGTATTGTTTTATCATAATAATTAGTGAATAAATTAAACTCTTATTACAAATGTAACCAAGTATTGAAATCTATTAAATGGATAAAAATAGGGTTATCATGTAATATATTATGAATGTCAACTGCTTATCAGGTTTTGATCTGTACAGATGAATTATTTTATTCTGACAAGCACCTGATACTATTTAGGATAAAAAAAAGCAACCATAGGAGATCTCCCGTGATTGCTTTTGCTATTTTAAATTATTGATGCTGTTCTTTGACCAGCACCATTGTGTAAGTTAGTGCAATGGTTTTATGACTACTTCATCCACCATTTTACCTTGTTGATCGACAATTAGAAAAATTCCTTTTACAGATGTCAGATCAACTTTTAACACATTATTATTTGAGTTTACTATAATTGGAAATTTGATCTCTGCTGTTGCCGGTTTGATAATATGCTTATGCAAGTGCCCACTCAACATAACCTGCACACCGGCACGATTAAGAATGGGAACAAACTTATCCAGAATTTCCTGTTCACCATGCCAACCACCAAATGGAGGCATATGACAGATAACTACTTTATATTTGGCGTTTTTAAATTCAGTATTTTCCACTGCTCTCTCTAACCATTCAGCCTGTTCTGTGCGGTAGCGATCCATATCGACAATGCCACTGTACTCCATATCGGTATCAGGTTTATCTTCGCCACAATCAAGTACGATAACTCCTGTTTCTCCATGATTAAATTGATAATAAAGCTTTCCTGTCGGTGTTGGAAAATAACGTGGGTATTCAATCGCAAATGGACCACGGGTTTCATGATTACCCCTTGAATAGAACATGGGTTTTTCACTTGCAAAGCGTTTAATAGCTGTATCCATAAAACCTGCGAACATCTGATTTTCGCTTAATAAATTATCAACCATATCGCCATTAAAGACAATAAAATCTTGTTTCGGAAGGTCGGAAAGATCTAAAAGTTTATTGAGCACTTCATTTCGTCCGTGAATATCATTGACCACAGCAAATTGGGTCCTCGAGGAAGAACCGAGTGTCCGGAAAGACAAAGGCTTTTCCTTATAGACATTCGTTGCAACGATTTTCCCATATTCAACCTGAACGCCAACATGCTTCAAAACCTCCTGGCTGTATATCCGATAACGATACACGGTGCCCGGCTTAAGGTTGGTTAAGGTAACCTGATGTACAGTTCCAACTTTTTTGAAACCATATTCGGTAGCAAAGAACTTTGGTCTCGCTGTATGATAAAAATGGGATGAATCGTCCGGTGCAAGTTCCACCCAACCTGTAGCTGGTTTATTAGTCGTCCAGATAATATGAACGGAACTATTGGTGACCCCCTGGATATAAGGCAAATGGGTAATGTTGATATTCTCCTGTTGTTGCGCAAAAATACCAGTAGTTAATACAAGTAACAAGCAAAATACCAACAGGGGTTTTGGCGTAATTTTCATCATAAAGGTTTGGGTTTAAAAAAGTTCCTATCAACAAATATATAGATTGTGATAGGAACTTTTATTAGATTAATTTACCCAAAAAGGGTTTTGTTTTAAATTAGGATTTAACTGCAACTCCTGTACTGGGAGTGGATATAGATAATCCCGTCCTTCATCAAACTTCTTGGTAATATGTTTATTGATAATGACATTTCCACTGTTACCGTTTTCTAACAATATTTCCGATCCCAATTTTAGCAACTGTATATTTTTCGCAACGGGCTTGTCTCCCTCATAAATCCAAACATCATCCTTTCCGTCATTATCAAGATCGTATTTTCCAGTTCCCGGAAAATACATGCCTTTAAATTGACGCGTCACCATTTGACCTACTTTCCATCTTCTGATATCATCCCAACGGAAAGATTCCATGACCAATTCTACACGACGTTCTCTCCGTATTTCCAAAATTACTCCTTTAAAAGCGTCCATAACATTGTTGGGATCGTAATCTTGTGCTAAGTAAAGATCTGGCCGACTTATAGCTTGGGCTAAATCTAGATTTGGCATTCCTACCCGATCTCGCAGCAACTTGATTGACATATCCAAATCACTTTGTTTGATAACTCCTAATTCTGCCTGAGCTTCGGCATAATTTAATAGTACTTCAGCATATCGAAAGATAGGCATCGGATTTACGGATCGATTAAAATTATCGTATTTGACATCGCCGACAAATTTGATTAATTGATAACCCGTGACTGAATTACCAAAATTTGGAGCAACAGGCGCAGCCCCACCGATACGTTTGTATCCCGGTGTACGGATTGTCTGACTTAAACGAGGATCGCGATCGACAACCTCATCCTTAAAAGTCATTTTATCATAATTTGGTTTATCAGTAAATCGTGATCCATCTTTCATTAAATAGGAGTTTACTAAGTTTTTCTCTAAACCTGGTTTACCATAAGAAGCCGTAATAGTATAATAATTAACATTGTGCCAGATCTGTAGCCCATCGGAGAATTTTCTTGTTAACATCACCTCTTTATCGATGTTGTCGACACTTCGAAACAAAGCACCATAGGAGTCTGTACCTGCCGCATTATAGATACTGTATTTCTTACTTTCCATAATTTCAGACGATGCAGCAGCGGCTTGTTTGAGCAGCACTTCGGCATCCGGTAAATTAAATTCCTTGTGGTATTTCCGGAACGTCCCTTCAAACAATGCTACCCGTGATTTCAATGCTAATGCGGTCCATTTATTTACTTGTTCATCATTGACTTCGGTACCGAGATTCTTAATTGCGTAGTCCAAATCGGCCATAATATTATTGACAACTAACGTCCGTGGATCGCGCGAACGTGACAATTGCTCTTCGTCATATTGGCTGAGCACCTTTTCATACCAAGGCACATCTCCGAAACGCTTTAGTTTATCAAAATAAAAATAGGCTCTAAAAAATCGGGCTTCAGCAGCGTAAGGCGCCGCTAAATTTTCAGGTACGGTTTTAAAACAGTTTTCTAGAAAAAAATTGATATTCCGCAAATTATCCCATGTCCATCCACCTCCACTTACAGGTACAATTCGCTTACCCGTTATTTCATCATCCAACGTGGATTTAACTATATTATCAACAGATTCGTTGTAAATCCCTTCTGCTGAAGGAAGTGCAACATCATAAAATGATTTGGTAAATAAACCTAGATCCTTCACTGTTTTAAAGGAATCTTCAGGTTTTATACTGGACTCAGGTTCTCGTCCCAGGTAGTCTTTATTACAAGATCCAAGACCAAAACCCAGCAATGCATATATTAAAAATGTCTTTTTCATATTTTAAAATGTTAAATCTAAACCAAAGGAAATAGTTTTAGACACGGGATAGGAACGTCCATTTGCTTCTTGTGCAGCTTGCTCTGGATCGATATATTTTGACCTTAATTTCGTTGCTGTCCATAGGTTTTCACCTGAAGCATAGATACGTAAGTTACTCAACTTCAATCGTTTTAATAAATGCTGTGGTACCGTATAACCTAAGGTTAGATTTTTTAAACGGATATAAGCCAAATCTTGCAAATAACGATCTGATTTTACATTTAATGACCCACGATCATTTAACGCAATATATCCACGTAACATCGGAAAATAAGCATCGGTATTGTCAGGTGTCCAAACATCCTGTTCGAAATCTTTTGGAACGAATGAATAATAAGGTCGCGAATAAGGGCCCCAAAATTTATCGGCATTGGCTCCAGGCCACCAATTTTGCTTTCCTATACCTTGGAAGAATGCAGAAACATCAAAACCTTGCCAGTTAGCACCAAGATTAACACCAAAAGTATAGCGTGCGCGGCTATTACCAATAATCACCTGATCGCCCGGATTAGTGAGGGTATTATCACCTGCATCAACTCTGCCATCAGGTCCGATACTTTTACCATTTTCATCTAACCTACCTCCGATATCTACAAATTTTAAATCGCCCGGATGCAACTTAGACCAATCTCCTGTCGCTGCTAAACGTTGCTTATCGACATAATCTTGATTGACTTTCCAGTTCGCAATTTCATCTTCTGATTTGAAAAATCCATCGGTCTTATATCCCCAGATTTCTCCTAATTCTTGGCCAACATAGTAGTTGCTTAATAACATCTTTTCATTGTCAAATCGGGTAATCTTAGCTTTAGAATCGGATAATCCTAAACCGATATTATAACCAAATGGTTTTCCATCTAAATCCACCCGATCTTTCCATGCGAGGGAAACCTCCCAACCATTATTTCGAAGATCGCCGGCATTTGTTTTAGGTGAAGCTGCACCAAATACAGCAGATAAAGTCTTACCGGGAATCAGCATATCCAATGTATTTCGGATGTAATAATCAAATGAAACGTTCAACCGATTTTTCATAAATTCTAGATCTGTACCAAAGTTCAGTGTACTTGTACGTTCCCAGGTGAGATCGGCTGATATAGGCAGGGGTATACTCAAATATTGTGATTTGGCCCCTTGCGTAATATAGTTAGATTGACCTGACCGTAACAATTCTAGGTATCCGTACGCATCTGCTTCCTGAGCGTTACCTAAAGCTCCATAAGAGACTCTAAGCTTAGCTTCATTGATAAAGGATTTTGCACCCTCCATAAATGTTTCCTCAGACAAGCGCCATCCTCCTGAGAAAGAAGGGAAAAATCCATTTCGCTGTTTTACAGGAAATTTAGAGGTACCGTCATATCGACCATTTACTTCCAATAGATATTTACCTTTGTAATTATAATTAACACGAGCAAAATACCCTCTCAGTGCCAGGTGTTTGCTCCGCCCAGCAATTGCATCTGTCCTGTAGCTAAATTAAAATCGTTCAGATCTTCTGACAATAAATTGTTGCCAGTACCACCAATGCGTTTATAGCCTGTCGTTTCTTGATTGAAACCTACTGTTCCACCAATTTGATGATCGCCTAACTGCTTGTTATAATTGGCAAAAATGTTGAGCGAGTGTTTTGGATTATTAACAATATTTTCCGTAAATGTATCATTACCCAATAAATCTACTACCCCAGGGAAAACGGACCATGGTGCTTGGGTACGGCGGTTCCAACTGTGAACCGGATTGTGGGTATAGGTATAATTACCGGTAATATTCAAATCTTCATTGACCTTAACAACAGCCTCAAACATATTGATAAATTCAAATTGATCTTGACCGCCTTTAGATTTGCCATGCAACAAATCGGCAAAAATACCATCACCGATATTATAATTATTCAACTCGGTACGATAAGTTGCTGTGCCGTCAGGATTTAAAGGAACATACGACGGCAAAGCGTGTACGGTTGTTGAAATAAAATTGTTATTGTTATCAGGACTTGAATTCCATCCTGGATAGGTGTAGTTTTGATAATTTAATTGAGTATTCGCACTTACTTTCAACCATGGTGTAACTTGTGCATTGATTCTAGAGCGAACATTATAGGCATTATATTTATCCTGATTGATTTTCATCAATCCACCTTTCTCGTATAATCTACCGGAAATATAATAGTCGATTTTATCTGTACCTCCCGAAAAATTCAACGAATGCTCCATGGAAGTTTGTGTCTTCCGGTATATTTCATTCCACCAATCTGTATTTCCATAATAGACATATTGATCCTTACCATTTCTATTTTGAATCACCACAGATGGTAATGAAGGGTCATTTTTACGTTTTAATAGCTCGGCATAATCTTCATCGGTGTAACCGGTATAACGGTTACCCGTTGCGCGTACAAAAGCTTCATCATTCAATTTAGCAGCATCATAACCATTGGTCATAAAGTCCGTATTTATTGTAAGACCTGCCCAACCAAAGTTGTTACTATAGTTGATGTTCATCTTCCCAGCCTTTCCTTTCTTGGTCGTTATCAACATGACTCCAAATGCACCTCTAGCACCATAGACTGCCGCAGCCGCGGCATCCTTTAATACCGAAATCGATTCAATATCTCTCGGATTGATGGTATTGATATTTCCGGGTACTCCATCGATTAAAATAAGGGGTTGTGCATTGGCGGAATTAATGGAAGCAAATCCACGGATATTGACATTTCCTCCACCTCCGGGACGTCCGTTGGTGAACGTTACATTTACATTGGGAACTGCACCTTGTAATGCTTGTGTTGCATTGGCTACGGGTCGATCTTCTAAAAATTTGGAATCGATCTGAGTCACTGCTCCCGTCAGGTTGACTTTCTTCTGTCTCCCATAACCTACTACAACAACTTCGTCCAATGATTGATCGGATTCTTGCAGCATTACCTTTAAAACATTCGATTCAATTTTGAGTGTTTGTGCATGGTAGCCCACCATTGTAATTTTAAGGTTTTGTCCCATGGTTCCAGCAATTTCAAATGCCCCATCAGCATTTGTTTGCGTAGATTTACCAGTTGATAGGTTCGTAATGGAAGCCCCCACAATAGGGCTACCGTTTGGAGTTTTTACACTTCCTTTAATGGTCTCTTGCTTTAGATCTTTCCATTCGAAATCAATGGCAGAAGACAGAAATGCAGGTTTACTGTTGGCCCAATTGGGTAGGGACAGCCCAATCATTATGGGCAGTAGAACATACTTTTTTTCATGGTTTTTGGTTTCATTTCCTTTGGCAACAAAGAAAAGGTTTACAATATTGGTTAATTGTTAAGTATACATTATCAAATGTAGAATTTGATTACGTCCAGGTTAAGTTAACAAAAACTTAACACATCTTTGCAAGTTTTATCAATTTAACCAACAAAACAGGCATCAATACTTAAAATTAAAGTTCATGAAAAAGTGGGCACCTTTTCAGCAGATTAGCGTACTTTGAACATCGTTATGATGTAGTACGTAGCTGTATCCATCACCCGCAAACCCTAATTTAAATCCAATGTATTAAAACGAAAAATGGTCCATATTCACAATTAGTGAATACGGACCATCATGGATCACAATATGAATTATGATTATTATTTATTCTTTAAAACAATGCTCATCTTCCCTCCTTTTACCAAGTCTTGAAATGGCAATTCTAAACCAGATAGGACCTTTCCATTCAACTGAATTTTATCCAAATATATCCTACTCGTATCTTGGTTTTTCACCTCGATCTCAAACTTATTTTTGCGTAGTGTTTTAGGCAGCTCAATGGTTATGCGATCAAATAGAGGAGCCCCAATTTGAAAAGATGGATTCTCACTGGTTAAGCTTCTTACATCAAACAATCCCATGCTTGACATGACATACCAAGCCCCCAATTGTCCCTGGTCTTCATCTTGTCCAAAACCATAACCGTGTATTGCTTCTGTTCCATAGAACTCATTACAGATTGAGCGCACCCACTTCTGACTCAGATCCGGTCGTCCGGAGAAATAAAACAACCAGGAAATATGTAAATTAGGTTGATTGCCATGATTATAGAGACTTTCAATCCCAGCAAAGGCATCAATATGTGCGCCTCCTCCAAAGATATTCTTTTGCGAAATTGTAAATATGCTATCCAGACGTCGATTAAACAAATCTTCACCGACAAGTTTCACTAACTCCTGCGGTACGTGTGGAACGTAAAAAGTGTATTGCCAGGCATTTCCTTCCTGAAAACCGCGCCATGATTCATAGGGATTAAAATTTCGAATGAATCTTCCTTCACTATCCTTAGGTCTCATAAATTTGGTTGAAGGATCATACAATGTCCGCCATGCATCTGATAATTTATTGAGCACACTGTAGTCCGACTCATGTTTCAAAGACTTGGCAAATTGTGCTGCTGCTTCTGCTGAAAAGGCATACTCTAAAGTATGCGAAGCACCAAATGGAGACCCATTCGTTAAGAGCTCTGGATTACCTGTTTCATCTTTGATATAAGGGGAGTATCCCTTATCGACAAAAACCCCTACATCCAGTTTGCCTGCACCCGGAAGCCGATCTTTAGATTCTATTTCATTTTTTCTAACTGCCTGATAGGCTAAGTCAACATCATAATTTCTGATTCCGACATTATATGCGGCAGCGATTGCCAAACCAGTAAAATTAGTACCCACACCTGACACATATTTACTATTAGCAATACCATCTCCTAACCAACCTGCATCTTTATATACGAGCAATTGACTTTGGATCCAATCATTATAATAATCAGGATATGCAATAGACCATAATTGTGTCAGATTCCAAAAAGCTCCCCAGATTGCATCAGTATTATAATGATGATGTACCGGAATACCTTTCCCATTTAAAGGAATCTGTCCGATACTACCGTCATTCTTAGGATATGCACCATTGACATCACTGGCTAAGCCTCTTCCCAATAAGGCATGATAAAGCGCTGTATAGAACTTAGTCCGGTCTTCAATTTTACCCCCTTCAACAAGAACACGCCCCAATTCGGCATCCCAAATCTGAATCGCATTCTTCTTAGCTTCTTCAAAATTTAACTTTTTAGCTTCCTGAAGCAGGTTCAATTTAGCATTTTCAATCGAAGTATAGGATAGACCTGTCTTTAGTTCAATCGCTTCCCCTTTTTTGGTCTTAAAGCGTAAATAGAGACCTGCTCCTTTACCTTTTATCGTTTTTTTATCCGCAAAAATTTCTGAATCTAAAAAGGTACCATAAGCGACAGGCAATTTATCAATCTCAGCAAAAAATACATTTTTATATCGGCTCCTTTTTGATATTTCTGTACATAAAGCGGACTTGTTATCACATAACCCCATACATGTTGCTGATCATAAGTAACCTCAGCATCAATGACAGGACCGCTTTCCCCCATGACATGACCAATATCAAAAATTACATTTGCTGAATCAGTTGAAGGAAATGTATATTTATGAAAACCTACCCTTTTTGTGGCCGTTAATTCTGCCTGAACACCATAATCTTTTAATTTTACACGATAATATCCTGATGTGGCAAATTCATCTACTTTATCAAAAGAAGAAAGGTAACCACTATGGGGCATATCCACTTTACCAGCATTGGTTTTTATTTCCCCAACTGTTGGTGCAAAGACAACTCCTCCGATTTGAAATTCATGAAAATGAGGAAATCCTGCAATTGAATGATGTCTATCATCATAACCAACAGCCTCCCAACCGGAGCGGTTTCCATAACTACCATCTGTACTAGGTGCTAATTTAGCCATTCCAAAAGGCACTGCCGCTGGAGTATAAAAAAAATACCGACTATGAACCGAACCTATATTGGGTTTAACATATTGGGTTAAATGTTGTTTTTGCTGTGCGTAAGAGCATGTAATAAAGGTCAATACTCCACAGCAATACATGATTATATTTTTTATCATCTTTATTTATAAGGTTTACACACAAACTTATAAAATAAATTTCAAATGTATAGACATAGATTAAAATTAAAGATCAAAAAATAAAGCATTAAAAAATAAAAACAGATATGAATAATTGTAAAATCATGAATACCAAACAATTTAAAGCAGGATAATTTGGAATTAAAGATTGTTTTTTCATACTTTGAATGTATATACATAAGAATAAACCAAAATTTAATCCGTTATGAAAAGATGCATACCGATCCTTACTTTCGCGCTACTGCTAGCAGGCTGCACATCGAAACAGAAAAGTCAAGATATTGAACTTGCAAAAACTATTTTAGCTGATCAAAAATTAGCTTTTGTTGACAGCCTAGCGAGACAGGTCATTAAAGAGGGGTTCAATGCTGGAAGCGGCTACTCGCAAATATGGGCACGCGACTTGAATACTTTTATCGAAACCGCACTAGAAGAACGTACTAAAGAGGAGGTAAGAGGAGCTATCTTAGTATTCTTTAAGATGCAACAAAAGAACGGCGAAATGGTTGATGGTTACGTCTTGAAAAAAGACTTCACCTGGCACGATGATACTCCTTATTATTCGGAGAACGACCCTGAACATGTGGGCTTTAAGAATACCGTAGAGACTGATCAAGAAACCTCGCTTATTCAACTTCTGGCCAAATACATTACAAAAACAAAAGATCATAGTATCCTTGAAGAAAACATCGGTGGTATACTTGTAAAGGACCGCATTCAACTGATGCTGGATTATTTACATCGTGAGCGATACAATAAAGAATATAAACTCTTGTGGGGAGCAATGACCGCAGACTGGGGAGATGTCCAACCACATGATGATTTTGGTTGTGACTGGAATAATCTATCCAATGAAGCGATTGATGTTTACGACAATGCCATGTACATCATTGCTCTTAAAACACTTATTGATATTATGCCCGACGCAAAAAAAATAAACGAATGGAAAAGTCTGAAAA
Source organism: Sphingobacterium sp. IITKGP-BTPF85 (assembly GCF_001006065.1). Lineage (NCBI taxonomy): Bacteria > Pseudomonadati > Bacteroidota > Sphingobacteriia > Sphingobacteriales > Sphingobacteriaceae > Sphingobacterium > Sphingobacterium sp. IITKGP-BTPF85. The sequence goes on along the minus strand of NZ_ASZT02000074.1, from coordinate 638 downwards.
AGGAAATTGAGATCAACACCATGAAACACCTTTGGGATAAAAAACAACAAAAATTCATTCCCCATATTTATCCTAAAGATTCGCCACTGCCTGAAGGATTTGATGAGAATAAAATTCATTACCACGGTGGAACAGCCATAGCTATTGAATCGGGACTTTTAAGTAAAGAAGAAATTAAAACAGTCAATGATCAAATGTTGGAAAATGTACGCCTATCTGGCATGCCAAGTATCGGCCTTACACTATATCCGACCTATCCTGAAGGATTTTTCAAAGGCTGGATGTCAAAACCTTACGCCTATCAAAATGGTGGAGACTGGACCTGGTTTGGTGGTAGAATGATACAACAATTAGTATTAAACGGCTATCCAAAAGAAGCCTATGAAGAGATTCAACCGATGATAAACCGAGTGGTCAAAAATAAAGGATTTTACGAATGGTATGGAAAAAATGATGTTCCTAGTGGTTCTGGTAAATTCAAAGGCTCTGCCGGAGTTTTAAGCAAGGCGATTCTATTAATGAACGATTGGGCTAAAGAAACTTTAGATAAAAACTAAAAACTTTCTTACAAATGAATCTGGATAATTAAATTATCCATGATTCATTTTATATACTAATAATCGCGTCTACTTCATACG